>NZ_CP110617.1 GCF_026153295.1 Rhodococcus antarcticus
ATGAGCGCGGGTGCAGGGCCTCGGTCCCACAGTGTGTGGCGGCTGCCCACGATCGCCGGGGACCCGACGATCGTGGGGTTCGAGTTCCTGGGTGTGGAGATCGCGATCGTCAACCGAACCCACCTGCGGGGACTACCCGAGAAGGGCGACGTGTGGTCCCGGGGAGGCGCGTACATCCTGCTGAACCCCACCTCGGACGACGGGTCAACGGGCACGTATGTGGGTCACGCACGAGATTTGACGATCCGGTTGACGCAGCACACGGCGTTGAAGCCAGAGTGGCGGCGGGCGGTCCTGATCCGTCGGACCGGGCAGGAGCAGTTCTCGACGGCGCACGCTGAGTGGTTGGAAGCGGCGTTGCACACACGGATGTCCGGTGCCCCCAACGTGATGTTGTCGAACGTGCGGATCCCCGCGAACGACAGCATCCCCAACGCTGACGCGGAGTTGATGCGGCCGATCGTCACCAACGTGATGGGGGTCCTCCTCGCCCTGGGCGTGAACGTGGACCGTCCAGCGAAGAAGAAGATCCTGAAGCCCCCGATGGTGACCACTGCCGACGACGCCGAGGACACCGAGGACACCGAGGGGGGTGGGGAGGAGGCAAGCCCGGTGGGGGCGTCGACGTGGTGGTTGGCGGTGTACCTCGCTGCCCTCGCCGCACAAAACGTCACCCCCACACCCCACACCGCCCCCGACGCCGACCCGGTGGTGCTGCGTCACAACCCGACCCCGCAGGACGTGACCCTCGCTGACCTGCTCCGCGTCGAGATGGTGCAACCAGGCGCGGTGCTCCGACCGTTCACCAACCCCGACCCACACACCACGGTCGTGTCGTTGATAGTGCAGCCGGACGGTCAGGTCACGTTCGAGCACGACGACAACCCTGCGCAGTGGGCGTTGAAGGACGCGACCGTGCACGCCCAGATTTTTGAGAACGTCTGGCACTACTGGGCTGACCCCACCGTCGACAAGCCGCGGCGGCGCCTGCAGAAACTCGCTGAGCAGTTCCTTCGCACCGGGCACGTTCCCGACGGATTCGACCCCAACCCCACCCCCGAAACAACACCCCCGAGCGCGGACACCGCAACGCACCCGGACACCGTTATACCGCTCACCCAGCGGCTGTCGGATGTGTGGGCTGCAGCGTCGCACTTCGGTCCACCTCCCGTGCGACCTGTCGCCACGGAGAGCCTGGGTAACCCGGCACCTATTCCCGTGACACCTCCCGTGAAGGCCGCCAAGAACGTCACCGCGAAGAGCCGCGGGAAGACTGCTGCACCTGGTGAGCACCGGCCCGCCGCGAAACTCGGGTCGGGACGCTCCGAGATCCTTGCGCTCATGGATCGGGGTCACCTGAAGGCCGGTCAACGCCTGCACGCCACCTACCGGAACCGTCAGCACCACCTCAAGGTGCAACGGGACGGGAACCTACTCGTCGATGGCACCGCCCTCTGCGACTCGTTCAGCGGCGCCAAAAACCACATCACCATGACTGGCGGAAACGGTTGGTCGTTCTGGTACACCGACCAGAACATCCCAGTCCACGTCCTCCGCATCGACGACCTCACGACAGCCATCCGCCTCTACCGCGAGGAACAAGCCGAGAACACTAAAGCCAAAGCGAAGAAGAAAAAGAAAACCACCCAACAGTCGACGCAGACGTTCCCGGTAACCGTGCGCCGCCAGAAATAGGACCGACCAGAGGTTTCACCGAGCAGGCCCACCGATGCTGACGGAAGGGCAAGTTCCGTCGCTGGCATGCGGAACATAACGGCTTTGATCTGAACCATAGTAGGTAACAGGGTGTCTTGCTATTGGATTGTTACCAATCGGCTTAATGGCGCCCAGCTCAACACTCCGCACGCCATTTGTTGGTGTGCGGGGTATTGCAACTCAGTAGGGACGGCTACGGAATGGTCGTGGTGGTGTCCTGGGTGAAGCCTGAGGAGAGCCAGAGGGTGTAGGCGATGGTCGCGGGGGCGTTGATGGGGAGTCCGCCAGCTTCCAGCGCGACGTTCTCCCAGCTGAGGAGTGCGCCAGTGGTGGGGTCGAAGATGGCGGTGTGGTGCAACGCGGGAGCCTTGTGGCGGTCGTCGGCGCCCACGGCGATGCCGGGTCGTCCCAGTCGGTCGTAGACCGTGCCCTGCAGGGTGAGATCGGTGCGGGCGGCGAGGATGGTGAGCAGGGCGCTCTGCAGGTTCGGGGTGACTGCTTGGCTCGACCAGAGCTCAGCAGTCAGGCTGAGCCACCCGGAGCCATCGCGGTCGGGGTTCTTCGCGATGAGCTCGGAGACGAGGGCGGCCGTGCTCTGCCCCCCGCGACCCGACGATGCCAGTGCTGAGCTTGCCCGGTGCGTAGTCACCACTCGCGGCCACCGCGGGCCCGGACCCGGTCTCGGCAATGCGCCCGGACCCATCAGCGCTGCGCCACCGCTGGCTGTCTCCAGGGTCGATGCTGGAGCTGAGGACGGTGCCGTCGGTGCTCTGCGCCGTGTTCAGGTACCAACCCTGGGTGTGGACGTAGTTGTAGGGCCCGGTGCCAGGGAGCGGTGGTTGCGCTGCGGCCCGGGTGGCGAGGTCGCCGAGGATCTGCGCCGGGGTGTCGGTTGCGGGAAGCGCGGTGTAGAGCAGCGAGGCCGCGGTCTGCACGGTGGCCGGCGCGGTTGCGTGCAGGGCCGTCACACCGCCGATCGCGACCGCGGCGGTGACGGCGGCAGCAACCAGGATCCGCACCCGGGGCCGAGACGTCGATGGGCGGAGTTCAGGTAGTCGAACGATGCGGTCATCGATGTCGTTCGGTGGCCTGAACGCAGGGGGGTGCACGGACCGGACGGCGTCGTCGGTGGGGAACTTCTGTGCGGCCATCCGTTGCAGCGCGCTCCTGGTATCGGTGTTCATCACCGGTTCCTTCCTGAAGTCTGATCGATCCGGGGTTCAGCACCTGAGTGAGGGGTCGGGCCGGCTTCGTCGGCGCGGATCAGTGCTTCGGTGAGCCGTCGGCGGGCGCGGTGCAGGCGCACCGCCAGGGTCGCCGGGCTGCATCCCGCTACCCGAGCAGCCTCGAGGGTGCTCAGCCCGTCCCAGACGGTCATCATCAGCACGTCACGGTCGTTATCGGAGAGCTGGGCCAGAGTGGTGAGGAAGACAAGCCGCTCGAGGGCGGGGTCATCAGCTCCAACGTCGTGGCTGGTGCGTGCGGTCCGCGCGATCTCCGTGGCGAGGGCGTCATCGCGTTGCCCACGGCGCCACTGCTCGCCGAGGAGGTGACGGGCGGTGACCAACAACCACGGCAGCACCGACCCCGGCAGCTCGGCACGTCGGCGCCACGCGATGAGGAAGACCTCGTCGGTGACCTCGCGTGCCTGCTCAGCCGAGGTCCGCCTCATGGCCTACCCCAGCACCCGACCGTGGTGGGTCTTGTACAGCTGAGTGAAGCGCGCCTCGTCCGGATCCACGTGTGCCACCGCCTCCTCACCACTGGAGCCAACGCGGCTCACAGTTACGTAATGGCCACCAGCGCCAGATTCTTACCGCGGTCCCGCACATCAAATCGGCCAGCGCAACGCTCTTGGGCCAGCAACACCAGGACATATCGCAGGTAACTGCACGGCAACCGGCCGCACCCCGTTGGGCCGGGGGAGGGCCAGTTAGTTGTTGGCCACGAGGCCGCCTACAGCGCTGACAGCGCTACGAGGGCGTTACAGGCCTGCACCGACTCGGCCGCAGCGCACTCGCCCCCTCGGCCGGTCCGGCGGCGGTGCCATGCCCTTCGCGGTACTCCACCCGCCACACCCCGACCGCGTCCGCGGCCTGATTTCCCCGTTCATGGGTCGCCTGGCTCCATTCAAACCTGGCGAACACCACGGTCACCCTTCAGCCGCCTCGACGAGGTTCCCTGAGCGGTGGCTGGCCATCCATCGTCGCCGCAGCGACTCCGCTGTCAGCTCGGTGGGGCCAAGTCAGGTTCGGTGGATCCCAGTGAACGTCGCACCACCTGAGCGAGATGCGGGGTGTGGTGGTGGCGGGTCGAGGTCGTCCAGGTCCGGAGCCGTTGTCAGGTCAGCGGGAGTGGTTCGCCGCCCTGGTCGCGGCGGGGGTCAGCAACAGCGAGGCGTGTCGGACTGTGGGGGTGAACCGTAAGACCGGGACCCGGTGGCGTTACGGGCGCAGCATCCCCGCCGCGGGTGGTGGGCTGCTGCACTATGCGCCGGTGCTGCGCCCCCGTGATGGTGTCATCAGCTCCCGCTACCTATCGGAGCAGGAGCGGGTGGTCATCGCCGACCTGCACCGGGGCGGGGTCAGTGGGCGGGTCATTGCCGCCGAGCTCGGGCGCAGCCCGTCGACGGTGAGCCGGGAGCTGGCCCGCAACACCGACCCCGGCCGCCGCTACGGCGCCGGGGTGGCCCAGGCCCGGGCGGTGCTCCGCCGGGGTCGACCGCGACCGCGGAGGGTGGAGAGGGATGTGGTGTTGCGGGTCTTCGTGCAGCAGTGCCTGGACGTGCGGTGGTCCCCGGAGCAGGTCAGCCACGCCCTGAGTGTGGAGTTCGCCGACCAGCCGGCCCGGCAGCTGTGCACCGAGAGCCTCTACCAGGCCCTGTACAGCCGAAACCCGTTCGTGCAGCGGACGTTGCGGTCGAGGCGGTGGCGGTCACGGCGCCGCCCGCACCGGCACCCCGACGCCCGCCGACCGGCTCGGCACGCGACACCCCTGGTGATGATCGAGGACCGCCCGGCCTCGGTGAACGACCGGGTCGAGGTCGGCAACTGGGAGGGAGACTTGATCATGGGACCGGGCAACCGGTCGGCGATCGGGACCCTCGTCGAGCGCTCCACCAGGGCGGTGGTGCTGGTGCACCTGCCCGATGGGCGGACCGCGGTCGCCGTCCGCGACGCCCTCGTCGAGGTCTTCGCCGCCATGCCGGCCGGGGTGCGCCGGTCGTTGACCTGGGACCAGGGCACCGAGCTCAGCGCCCACGCCGAGATCACCCGGATCTTGTCGCTGCCGGTGTTCTTCTGCCACCCGCACAGCCCCTGGGAGCGCGGCAGCAATGAGAACATGAATGGATTGCTCCGCGACTATTTCCCCAAGGGCACCGACCTCGCTGTCCACCCCGCGCAGCGACTGCGCGCGGTGGCCGACGAGCTCAACAACCGACCCCGCAAGACCCTGAACTGGGCCACCCCCGCCGCTCTGCTCGCCGCCCACATCGCCGCGCTACCCTCGGCTTCGAAGTCCATCGTGGTGCGACGATGACTGGGATCCACCTTCCCACACTGGGGCCACTTCGGGTTGACACACTCAGGTTGAGCGCCGACTTGACCATCCGGTCGTAGCTCGCCAAGGGCGGCAGTCCCTTAGTCTGTCGACCAGAATTCCCTGTCACGGCTCAACTCCCCGGTTATTGTTTTCTCAGACGGTGACCCTCAGAGGCGGTTCAGTCAACTTCCCCGGGGGTTTGACACCCGCTCCGCAAGACCTTGCAACCCACTAATCACCATTCTTGTAATTGGCGCTCAAGCTTGACGCTAGACGCCTCTGAATGGTAGGATGAACCTGCGTTCGGAACGTCCGACGCGATCAAATAAGAGGAAGGAAAAAGGGTGCCAAGTAAGCGAAAACCATGGGATCTACTCTTGCGTTCAGTGTATTACGTAGCAATGATCTTCATTAACATTCTTGACTAAAGTCAAATAATATCGATCGAATTGCTGAAATCCTCAAGTAGCCTTCATGCCCGGTATGCATGAAGGCTACTTTAGGCTACGAATAGGCCACGTTCGGCGTGTCGTCTCAGGGGCAGGGCGAGATCATCTGTGCCTCGAGGGGTTCAGCCCCGGGTGGACCTCGGATCGTTGCCCGGCTTGACGGTGTCCTGCTTCCGGATCGTTCCGTTAAGCCCTCGAACCTGGAGCTCGCCCCCACCGTCGTTGCCCAATATCTCTCGAGCCCGATCGACACCCTCCGCCTGCGTGCCGACGACCGCGCTCGCCCGCGCAGCCCCCGGCTTCCGCACCTCGGTCCTGCCGTCGTCCCGCCGCTGCACGACCCGCTTGTTGGCCTTCTCGGTCATGGTGTCTTCTCCTCGAGCTCCGCGGCCGCACACGGAGGCGAGCCGACGCGCTTGGGATACCACGGACCACCGACATTTCTGGGCTCTCGGTGGAACGCTGGAGCCCTCATCGGCACTCATACGCTCCAAATCAACTTGCTGGCACCTGCGCCAGACCGACCGTGATTCTGAACGGCCACGGTGCCTCGCTGCCACGGCTCCGACATCCCGGATCTAGGGCAGAGTCAGAGCGGTGCCCGAACGTTCATCGCCGGTCCGGGCCTGGTAGTGCCGCCGGCACGACTACCCGTCCACCGAGCTCGACCCGTAGTCCTTGCGGTACGGCGATGCCATTCAGCCGTTGCCAGCACTCGTCGACCAGGTCGAACAGCCCCGTGATTCCGGGCGCGGCGACGGCACCTCGCCCTCGGGAGCCAGTCATGTCCCTGTCCGTCCAGATTCCACTCCGTCCTCGTCGCCGCTGGTTCAGCAGCGGGGCCCGCGACACCTGGACCAAATGTTCCAGCGCTTCGCCCACCACCTGGTCCCCCAGCTCGCGCAAGTGACGTCGATCAGCCGCCGGCAACACGTCGCAGAGTGAGGGCCACTGCACGACAATGATCCGGTCCCACACCTCGGGTGGCACGGTGTTGGCCAGGTGATGACTCTCGCCGATCGGTAGATCGCGGAGGCGACGCTGGGCTGTCTGCGTCTGACCCACATAGATCAGACCGGGCCCCTGGCACACCACGCCGTACAGCGCCGGTCCTTCCACGGCAGCACCGTCGCCACCGTGCGGTGCCGTCAGAGCGTGTCCGAGGGCCGCAGCGAACATCAGCCTGCGGTCTTGCAGCGCGCGGACCTTCATCGGTTCGCTGATGAGCTCCCGGGTGGCGGCTACCCATCGCTCAAACCCGTCCAGGGCGTCGCTGCTCATGCCCAACGCTAGAACAGCCGATCGTTGCCCTCTCCGGACGGGACGGTGGCCACTGCGCGCCCCCGGACGCCTCCTACGCACGGATGTACAGCGGGCTGCATGCGACAACCAAGTCTGCAGGGGTTGCTACGTAGATTATTCGTGCGTAGCATCGTCTACAGGAGGCACACTCGGTGTCGCTACGCAGGGATTGGTCAGGTCATGGCGGAGAAGATCAAGCGCCCCACCTTCGGGCGGATCGCGCGGCCGGGCATTGGTTACCACCAGGGATCGCGTCAGATGGTCACCACCGTGTTGTCACCGGTGCAGTTCGTGAACGCGATCGGTGAGCGGGAGGAGTGGGACCCGCTCTCGGGGACGGGTACCAACCGGAGGGAAGACAAGCAGCACCGGCGCGGCATCGCGGACTACCTGGCCGCGAACGCCGACTACGTCCTGAACAGCATCCTGGTGTACCTCTCGCCGGACGAGGCCGAGTTCGTCGCCGACGAACCTGGCGCACCTGTCTCTCTGGGAACCCTCTACATCGACGCCGACGCCAAGATGGTCGTCGGCGACGGAGGCCACCGCTCGAGCGCCTACGGCGATGTCATCGACGCCCACCGCCCCCTCGCCGACGAGGTCTTCGCCCGCATGACAGCGAACGGGCAGCCGGTCATCGTGGTGTTGGACGACAACCAGGCCCGCCGCGTCCAGGACTTCACCGACCTCCAGAACAACGCGAAGCCGCTCAACCAGTCCGTGGCCCAGTCGATGGACCGCCGAGAGCTGGTCAACCGCATGCTGCTCGAGGCCGTGATCAAGGCAGGCGACGTGCCGGTGTTCGACAACGGCAACAGGGTCGAGTTCCTCACCGACTCCCCGGGCAAGCTCTCCGCCAAGATCGCCAGCTACAAGACGCTGCGGTACGCCTCGGGCACCCTGCTCGTCGGCACCGGATACCGCTCGACCAAGGCGTGGGCGGAGGCCGTGGACCTCCTCGTCTCACGCGACGAGGAGGCCGCCGCCGAGAAGGTCATCGCCTTCTGGCAGGGCTACTCCGATCTCCCCCCGGTGGCCCAGGCGCTCTCCGTCGACCGCGGAGTGGCCATCCTGCGTGAGGACACCTGGCTGACCTCGGCGAACGTGATGTACGCCCTCGCCGCCGCCGTGCACAACGTGACGACCGGCGACGCCGCCATCACGACCCCCGAAGCGTTCGCCGCCCTTGGCTCCTTCGACTTCACCCGGACCGCGACGGGTCTGCACGGCACGCTGGTCGATCCGCCACTCACCGCCGGAGGTAACCCGAAGGCGAGGACCGGCCGGGACGCCTGGGAGAGCGCCGCGGAGGTGTTCACCAACGTCATCGTGCAGTCGGCCACGACGACGTAGTCGGCCGCTACACCCCCGTTCGGCAGGCAACTTCCGGGAACACCACCAGAACGCTGCACCCCGCTGCTCGACTACTACCCAACCGCCCGACCCGACCCGCGCCTCTCCCCCGTCAGGAGTACTCCATGACCCACCCCGCCGGCATCGTTCAGGCAGCGCTCGCTGCGAAGACCGCGACCGATGCCACCAACGTTCAGAAGATGCTCGCCGAGTCCTTCGGCGCCACCCACAAGCGCCCCCTCGGGGACAAGTGGAACAACCACGGGCTGATGAGCACCTCGGGCAGCTTCGATCTCAAGCTGATCGAGAACGTCACGAACATGCAGGACGCCGTCATCGAGCGCCACGCGCTCCTCAAGCACGGCACCGTCGCCGCCGTCCCCTACCCCTCCCCGCAGGCCGCCGCCGCCGACCTGTTCCCGTTCCAGACGGCGGCGGAGCGCGCCCGCATGGTGACCGTCACCTTCGAGGAGTCCGACAAGCCCACCGGCACGACCAAGCGGCTGACGCCCGTCTTCCGGGACCAGGGCTGCGGGCTGCGCCCCGAGTCCGTGCCCACCACCATCTTCGGCCTCGGTGGGTCCCAGAAGGACGGGGCCCTGTACCAGCAGGGCGCCTTCGGGCTCGGTGGGGCGATGACCTTCCGCAACGCCAGGGCCGTCGTCCTGGTCTCCCGTCGCGACCCGCAGCTGCTGACGGCCGGCGAGCAGGACCTCATCACCGTGGCCGTCGTCCAGTGGCAGGACAACGTCAAGGGGCGCACCGCCTACTACCTCGTCGACCAGAAGTGGAACACCGCAGGGGACCCGGGCAAGCCGTGGTCCTGCCCGGCTACCGAAGTCCCCGACTTCGAGCCGGGCACCCACCTCGCCCTGGTGTCCTACCGCGTCGACGGATTCCACCGGGTCCGGGAGGGCGATGAGCGCACCTTCGACACCGTCACCAACACCCGCCTGTTCCGGCCGGTGCTGCCCGTCCGCTTCACCAACATGATCGCGCGCGGCGAGACGCGCTCCACCAACCTCGTCGGGCTCGAGTATCGGCTGGACAACGCCAAGCAGACCTTCGACGAGGGCGAGGACGCCCTCCCGTTCTCCTTCGAGGGCACCACCTACACCCTGCCCGTCCGCTACGTGCTCTTCGCCAAGAAGCCCGGCGATCCCGGTGGCCGCCGCAGCTACGTCGCCCACAACCACGCCGTCCTGTTCCTCTCCAACGGCCAGACGCACCACCACTGGACGCCCCAGCAGTTCAAGCTCAAGACCAAGCTCAACAAGCTCCACGACCGGATCCTCGTGGTGGTCGACACCGATCAGCTCCCCATCCGCGTCCGCACCGGGCTGTTCACCGCCGACCGCAGCGAACTGGTCCGCGGCGACGCCGCTCTGCGCCTCGAGGAGGACCTGCGTGCGTTCCTCAACGACTGGGATGCCCTCAAGGAGGAGAACAACGCCGCCATCCGCGAGGCCCTCACCGGCACGGGTTCCGAGCCCACCCTCGAGGCTGCCCGCAAGATCAGCCGCGCCATGAACATCCCCGGCTTCGGCTCATCCGGAGACGGTGGTAGCGGCGGTGGCGGAACGAAGACCGGGGGCACCGGTAGCGGCGGCGGCGGCGGCAAGCCCACCAAGCCGGTCGACCTCAAGAACGACCCCACCACCATCACCGGACCCAGCACCGTCCAGGCCGTCATCGGGCGCACCAGGTCGATCACCTACACCGTCGACGTCGTGGACGAGTTCTTCAACGGCCGCGGCCAGCTCACCGTCGACAGCGACCACCCGAACATCAAAGGCGGCCACGACATCACCGTGGGCAAGGGCAACAAGGGTCGTGTCCGGGTCAGCGTTGCCGTCTCCGACGCCCTCGAGCCCGGCACCTACGAGCTCCGGGTGAGCCTCGCGGACTGGATGAAGTCCAGTGGTGGCGTCGGGCCCACCCTCGAGCACACGACCAAGATCGAGCTCGTCGAGGAGATCCCCGGACAGGGCAACGGCAGCGGAAAGCCCACCCCCGGAACCGGCACGGCCGGAGGTCCCTCCCAGGGCACCAGCGTGGCCCTGGTGTGGAAGGGAATGAATGACGAGACCACCTGGTCGCGCACCACGGTCGGGGAGATCGTCGACACCCCCGCCCACGTGCTCGCGGAGGCCAACCCCGACTACGCGGAACTGGCCGTGCTGGGCGACCAGAACATCCCCACGGTGGTGCTGAACACCGACTTCACTCCGCTCAAGCAGTACCTCGCCGGGCGCAACAAGCAGCTCGATTCCCTGGCCAACCCCAGGGAGCGCTACTCCGTCGGTGTGGGCGTTGGTCTCCTCCTGCTCAAGACGAGCGCGGACCAGCAGGCCGCCACCGATCCCATCAGCGACCGAGCGTTGGCCGCCGCGCAGAACGCCATTGCCAAGGGCGTCCTCGCCGTCATGCCGGCGTTCGACGACCTCAGCAAGGCCGCAGGCCTCGACGACACCGAGGACGACACCAACGAGTAGATCAACATCAGGCGCTCCGGAGATCCAGATGCCTAGTCAGCGCCAGGATCTTCCACATTCGCATTATTCAGAAGCTCTAACCAAAACTACTAAACTCTCGAGAACGGTAACCCAAAGATGCCCGAAAAGCCAGCCGTAATGGCGGACCTACCACCAGCGTTGCGGAGCGCGTTTGATGCTCTGAAAGAAGGTCTGGCAATCGGTAGCGAATACACGCTTGATCTGACTTCGATCGACAGTCTTTCGGAGAAGAATCTGTCTAATCCGCACGACGTAGCAGCTATCGCCATGCGCAAGCTTCAACTTCTCGCAGCCGTCTGCGGACCAGGCGTTACCACGACCAACGACATCGTGGTGTCTCTGTGTACAGAGCTATACCGCGCCCTGGGGCAGTTACAGCACTCGCTGGAAGGAGACCATGTCGACCTGATCAGGATCTGCAGAACAGAGATCAGGGACTGCGGCTTGGGAGTAGCGCGAATGCTACCGCCAGGAGAAATTGGCGAACTGGAGTAGACAGCAGCACACCTACCAAAGGTAGCGCTTTACCATACGCGCTACGCGGCGTAAAAAGAGATACCACCAGTCCGAAACAAAATCTCTAACGCATGACCTCTATGCGGGACATAGCCAATCCCTCACAGGGCGTGCGCCATTCTCGACCGAATCCAACGTTCGCAGCGGAGGACGCAACTCGCGACCTGTCATATACCAAACGTGGTTACCGTCGTGACCAGGCAATGAAGTCGTCGTGCCAACAAACAGGTCGTCGTGAAGCGCCTGTTCCTGCCAAATCATCGTAAGGCGAGCAAAGTCGGCATCTTCGGGCTCACCGAACTCAACTCGATCGGCAAGCTTCTCGAAGGTTCGGGCAGCGGCAGCGCCACGCACGCCAAGGAGAACCGAGGCTAGGACCGCAACCACATGGTTGGTCCGCTGCTGCTTGATGCTCATCTCACGCCCTTCAGAGCCCGGTGCGTGCCTGTGCAGACACCGAGGGGTCTTGATCGTGCCCGTTCGCCCCGGGCGGAGCAAGAGGCACGTCGGACATGAGCGAGTTCATCTGCCGGCTGATCGACTGCTCCCGCGCTTCGGCGGTGGCGCGGTTGTCGCGGACGATCGTGTCTGGACCCACTTCGCGTACGTACTCGCGGATGTAGTCCTGGATCGCCCTGGCGACAAGCTTCGAGACCGTCAGCCCCTGGTGCTCGGCTACAGCTTCGAGGAGTACACGGTCAGCTTCACTGGCGAGCCGCGCCGTAACGGGTGCTGGTGCCTTGTAGGCCACGACCATCTCCAAACCTCTGGACACTGATCCCAAAGACGGTACGCCGAACGATGCGCGAAGCAAACCTTCTGATGATGTGCGTCGTGCTGCTAGGAGCGATGGTGCAAGCAGCACATTTTGTGTATACATCGAGTGTGATGCTGCTCGGCATCCACGGCGCAGTCAGGAGATGGCATGTCCGCTCACTTCGTCCGGCGAGGCTCCGCCCAGATCAGAGCCTCCCTCGCGGTCACCGCGATGTTCTCGATGGTCGTCCAGGTGCCGGCGCAGGCCGCGACCACGACGTCCACGTCCACGACGGCGGTCGCCATCGTGGCGCCGCCCGACAAGCCCGCCGGCAGCGACGGCTGGGCGCAGCTGGGCTCCGGCAGCAAGGTCTGGATCGACGCCGCCTGCCGCACCTCCCTCGTCGCCGCCGGCGTGCCCCTCAAGACGCTGGACTGGTCGGTCATCTCCACCTACCCCGACGTCGCCGCCATCGGCTGCTCCGCCCTCACCCCCACCCCCGCGCAGGCGCCCGCGCAGCCCACGCCCACGACGTCCACGTCCACGACGGCGGTCGCCATCGTGGCGCCGCCCGACAAGCCCGCCGGCAGCGACGGCTGGGCGCAGCTGGGCTCCGGCAGCAAGGTCTGGATCGACGCCGCCTGCCGCACCTCCCTCGTCGCCGCCGGCGTGCCCCTCAAGACGCTGGACTGGTCGGTCATCTCCACCTACCCCGACGTCGCCGCCATCGGCTGCTCCGCCCTCACCCCCCACCCCCGCGCAGGCGCCCGCGCAGCCCACGCCCACGACGTCCACGTCCACGACGGCGGTCGCCATCGTGGCGCCGCCCGACAAGCCCGCCGGCAGCGACGGCTGGGCGCAGCTGGGCTCCGGCAGCAAGGTCTGGATCGACGCCGCCTGCCGCACCTCCCTCGTCGCCGCCGGCGTGCCCCTCAAGACGCTGGACTGGTCGGTCATCTCCACCTACCCCGACGTCGCCGCCATCGGCTGCTCCGCCCTCACCCCCACCCCCGCGCAGGCCGCGGCCAACGCGGCCAACGCGATCGCGAAGATCCCCGCCGTCGGCGGCACGTCCTCGTCGATGACCTCCGTGAGCAGCGGGGGCTCCACCACCACCTCCGAGGCCGGCACCACCACCGTCGTCCCCGACAACAGCTCCAAGCCGGTGCAGATCACGACCCCGGACGGTGGCACCGCCTCGCTCACGCTGCCGACCGCGTCCGTCCCCTCGATCGTCATGAAGGGCACGAGCTACTTCCCCTCGGGCGCCAAGACCACGGCGGTCCAGCCCGTGGCCCAGGCCTCCGGAGGCGGGGCGCGGACCATGATCACCCTCACCGACCCCAGCGTGCCGAACACGGTGGACGTCCGCATCGACGTCCCGACGGGGTCGTCGCTGGTCCTGCAGGAGGACGGCTCCGTCGCGGTGAAGGCCGCGGACGGCTCCTCCACCGCCGGTCTCGCCCCTCCGTGGGCCGTGGACGGGGGAGGCAACAAGCTGACGACCTTCTACGACGTCAACGGAAACACCGTCACCCAGGTCATCGACACGCTGGCCGCGACGTCGTGGCCCGTCGTGGCCGACCCCTGGTACAAGCCCTGGCAGTGGCAGGTCGTGAAGGCCGCCGCGAACTGGTGGAGCAACCACCCGTTCGTCCAGGGCTGCCAGAAGGGGATCACGGCGGTGTGGAACGCCGTGCCGCCCACGCCGACCTACCGACTCCCGTCCGCGGCCGTCATGTGCCTGGCCTTCGGCACCGTCTACTGGGCCGCCTACCCCCCCAACGCGGCCCCGGCCCCGGTGAGCAACCCGGCGCCCGCCCCGGCCCCGGCCCCCGCCCCGGCCCCGGCCCCCGCCCCGGCCCCGGCCCCCGCCCCGGCCCCGGCCCCGGCCCCGGTGAGCAACCCGGCCCCCGCCCCCAGCCCCGCCCCGGCGGGTGCGTCGATCTCCGCGTCGAAGGGCGCCTACTACGGCAGCGGCTCCTACTGGATCAACGTCCGCGTGAACAACTTCCCGACGGGGACCTACCGCTACCAGTGCATCGACAGCACGGGCGCGTTCTACACGAACACGGTGACGGTGACCAGCCCGAACCAGAGCACGTGGAACGGCAACTTCTGCCGCAACTACGCCCCCTACGTGACGCGGGTGGTGATCAACGGCATCAGCTCCAACCCCGTGAGCATGTAGCCCAGCCACGCTTCACTCCGTGCGGCACGTAGTTGGGTGATGACTGGGAAGGCCCCGACCTCCAGAGGTCGGGGCCTTCTCCGTGCCTGTCCCCGCCGACAACGTCGTCTCACGTCCGCTTGTCGTCAAAACCCTGCTCGCTGTCCCGCGGTCGGCCGGTTCTGGTGGTGCGTGCCCTCACCTGGAACCCCTGTGCCGACAGGTCCGGCTCACACAGCAAGATCGAGGGGCAGGTCGGCGATGTCCTTGAGGCGTCGTCCGTCGATCATCATCTGGAGCAGGTCGGTGGTCTCTTCGGTGCCGACCTGGTGGGCGGCGTCGAGGAGCTCGGGGAGGGCGAAGTGGTAGACGCAGTCGAGGTCGCCGGTGCCCAGGGCGAGCGAGCTGATGCGCACGGGGGTGGGTTCGCCGGTGACGACGACGACGTGGGGTAGGCGTCCCTTGCGGTTGCGGATGAGGTTGAGGGCTTCGCTGCGGGCGTTCTGGGCGCGGTCGCTGCGCAGGGTCCACTTGCAGGAGATGACGGCGTGCAGGATCGGGTGCGGCTGCACCGCCGCGCGCAGCGTGGCGTGGGTGGCGACGGAGTCGTCGACGAACACCTCGTGGGTGTTGATCTCGGCGTCGCTGACGGGGGCGCGGGAGACGACGACGTCGGGGGCGATGGCGTAGGCGTTGCCGAGGACGGCCTGCAAGGACGGGTTGGCGGTGACGGCGGCGTCGAGCTCGACGAGGTGGGCGTACTGCTCGAACTGCGCGACCCCGGAGGTCTTACCCCGGGTGGTCAGCTTCGCCACCGACCAGGCCCCGGGACGCAGGTGACCCAGGCGGGGGAAGGTGGCCTGCAGGAAGTTGGTGCAGGCCTGCTCGAACCCACCCCCGGCGGTCTGCCCGGCCAGGCGCTCGCCCTCGGTCTCGACCTTGAGGGCGGTGGCGACGTGACCGGCGAGGGCCTTGCTGAGCTTGCTGCTGCTGTCGGCGTTACTCGCCACACCCTGGGTGACCGACAGGATGCCATCGGCCAGCAGGGAGGCGTGGAACACCGAACGCTGCTCGGCGAGGAACGCCTCCACCGCTGGCTGGTCGGTCATGTTCAGGCGACGTCCGGGACCGCGACGAGGTGCCGCTCCGTCGCGGCGGCGACGTAGGGCTTGAGGTGGTCGGCGATGGCCCGGGCGAGGCCGACGGGGACGGCGTTGCCGATCTGCTTGGCGATACCGATCTTGGTGCCGCACCACCGGAAGTCGTCACCGAAGCCCTGGATGCGGGCGGCCTCGAGGTGGGTGATGGGCCGATTGGTGCGGGCGGTGGGGTCGTGCTCGTCCCACTGGGGGTGGAGGTACTGGCCCTTCTCGGGCTTGAAGAACTCGGTGCGGATGGTCAGGGAGGGCTGGTCCCAACGCATCCGGCCCATGACGTCGGTGGTGCCGGTGGGCTTGTTACGCCAGCAGTCGGGCAGCAGTTCGTCCGGCAGGTCGAAACGGCCACCGCCGGGGGGGATGCAGTCGTAGCGCAGCAGCGACTTCGGGGTGGGGGTACGCCCGAGGTGCAGGTCCTCACCGGTGAACGGTCCGGGCATGTTCGTACCGTCGAAGGCCCACGTGCGGGCCGGGAGGGCGGTGTCGCGGGTGGCCATGGGGATCCCGGCGAGGGCGTCGCGGACGGTGTTCCACGGGAGCAGGCCGCCGGCGCCGCCGCGGGCGTGGGTGGGGGTGGGCAACGGGATGGCCCCGATGCGGGAGCCGATGACGATGGTGCGGTTGCGGCGCTGGGAGACCCCGAAGTCAGCGGCGTTCAGCACCCCGTAGTTCAGGGAGTAGCCCTTGAGGTCGCCGTCGGCGACGCTGCCCTGCAGAGCGGCGAACTCGGTGCTGGAGAGGAACCGGTCGACGTTCTCGATGACGAAGACCTTGGGCTTCGCGTGGGTCACCACCCGCAGGTACTGCTGCCACAGCTTGTTGCGGGGGTCGTTGACGTCGCGGCTACCGAGGTTGGAGAACCCCTGGCACGGGGGCCCGCCGATGACGAGGTCGGCGGTGGGGATGTCGGCGTTGTCCAGGGCGGTGATGTCCCCGGCGAAGGTGTGGTCGGCCCCGTAGTTCGCGGCGTAGGTGGCGGCAGCCTGCTGGTCCCACTCCACCGACAGCACCGGCTCGTAGCCGGCGTCGACGAACCCGGCGGTCATGCCCCCGCACCCAGCGAACAGGTCGATGATCTTCATCCGCGCTCCCAGCACCTACACCACCGAATGACAGTGGTGTGACTCTAGCCGCGCGGCACCGGCGACCGGGCACCACAGGGTCGCACCCATGACCCGTGCGACCCCGAGGTGCCCACCAGGGCGGCACCGGCGATTCTGGGTGCGTTATGACCACACACCCGGATGCCGACGACACCGCCCCCGGGCCGTCAGCCGGCTACCGGCCAGTCCCCTCCTCGGTGGCGGCTCGGGCACGGTTCCGCGCCCAGCGGCGGCGGGACACCGCCCCCGAGCTCGCGCTGCGGCGGCTGCTCCACGCCCGGGGGCTGCGGTACCGGGTCGACACCGCCCCCCTGCCGGGGGTCCGCCGCCGGGCCGACGTGGTGTTCACCCGGGTGCAGCTGGCGGTGTTTGTCGACGGCTGCTTCTGGCACTCCTGCCCCGTCCACGGCACCAGCCCGAAGGCCAACGGACCGTGGTGGCGGGACAAGCTCGAAGCCAACGTGCGCCGGGACCGCGACACCGATACTCGGCTGGCCGAGGCAGGGTGGGCGGTGGTTCGGGTGTGGGAACACGAACCCCCCGCCGAGGCCGCCGACCGCGTCGCCCGGGCCTACGCAGCCCGCACCACCGGTCACTAACCGCCGCGCCGGCCGGGCCGCCCTAGTCACGGTCGTCGAGGCCATGACGCGCCAGCGCCGCGGCGAGGTCATGAAGCAGCGGGTGTTCACCCACCTGGGCATGACCGACTCCGCGTCCCGTGCAGATAGGAGGTACACCTAAGCGGGCGCTGGTCCCTCCGGGAGCTCGGCTCGAGCGAGCGTCTCCAGAAGTTCCCACGCGATCTGGAGCACCGTCGGGCTGGCCGCATCGCCCGGGTAGGTCCGCTGCTCCCAGAGTGTCGGGTCGACCTGCTGAGGCAGCTCTGTCTGGTCCGGCGACATCGGGATGGTTACAACGCCCGCGCCGCGCAGCTTGTACTCCCGAAACTCTGGTGTCATCTCCTCTAGGTCGAGGTGCGCACCGCCGTCCTTGTGCGCCATCTGGTCGATTAGGTCCCAGCGCGAGAACGTCGCCTGCCCTACCGAGTAGAGCGCCTTGCCGCTCCACCAGTTTGCGAACGGCAGAGTCGGTGGGATCGCTTGTCCGCTCATCGGGGCCGGAGCTTCCTCGCCCAGCGGGGCGACGTACCTCAGTCCGCCGTCCTGCACCGCGCGTAAAACGACGAGGCCGAACGCCTCGCCCACCGTCTCGCCCGTGTCGGTGCCGAGTGACACGATGATCCCCGGCGCGATCTCCAGCGGTCGCAGGCTGTTCACGTACTGCAGCTTGTGCTTCCAGCCAAGTTGGCCGAGCACCGAGCGCGAGCTCCGGGTGTCGTGAAGCAGAACCCGCAGGGACACCGCTAAGCGGACCGCCTCGTCGTAGTCGCCCTGCGCTACGAGGTTGCCGGACGAAACCAGGAACCGCATCTGCTTCCGGACCGCCGCGCGCAGTTCGTCCTCGGTCGGTGGCCGTTTCGTCACTCGGCCGACGGTACGGGCCACGCCGCCCAACGTCCGTGATCAGTACACCTGGCTGCCGGGCCGACCGGCCGGACTCAGCACCTCCCGCACCAAGCGCAGCAAGGTCTCCGTGCTGGTGGAGTCCTCGTCCTCGGCGAACCGCTCGGGCCCGTCGTCGCCCTCGCTGCCGGGGCGGTACAGCCCCACCCCCACCCGTTCTGCTCCTCCCGGCTCCAGGACAAGGAGTCCCCGGCGTCGGTGATGAGCAGGTAGCGCCCGGTCTCCAACACGACCTCGAGGGCGGCGCACATGCCCCCGGTCTGGGTGAAGATCGTGGGCAGGCCCGCGGCGTTGAGGGCGTCGATGACGTCCCGGTAGCGCTCGGTGCCGATGTCCATCGCGGCCTGGATGTCTCGCATGCTGTTCTCCCTACACTGGAGCGCCCACGTTCCGGCACTGACGGTCCCACCCGGGTACTGGGCTCTGCCGGGGCCAACCGGCCCCCGCCCCCGCTGGGGTAGGCCGAAGGACGGCCCGCGTCGAGCCACGCAGTACCCGCCGCAGGCGAGCGAAGCCCCCGGTAGAGCGGAGCGGGCCGGGGGTACGCAGTGGTGAGCGCGGGCCACACTGAGAGCCCCAGCGGGAAGGGGCCCAACGACCGCGGCCCGCAGGGACGCGGCACAGCGCCGGGCGCAGCCCGGCTCCGATCGCACGTCAGCTGCCTGCCGCTCGAGGTGCCGTCTCGGGTCTCGGAGGCCCGGCAACTTCCTCAATGGTCTGAGGCGGTCTCCGCTCGCCGTTCGGCCTCGTCGCGGTGATCTTCGAGGAGCTCGCCGCGTGGCCGCGTGGCCTCCTCGATCCTCAGCGGTTTCCCGTGGACCTCCGCCATGAGCTCGGCGTAGCCGTGCAGCTCCGGGGCGAGGTGCACCGTCCAGGTGGTTGTGTCGATCGTCAGCAGGAAGGCATCGAAGAGCCGGTGGATGTCGGCCCGGAGCAGGAGTCCCCCGTCGAGGTGGTGCACCGGGGTGTCGGCGAACCGATACAGGTGGGCTGCGTCGAGCACGGTCACCGGCTGCGGACCGGTGACCGCGCAGCAGGCACCGAACCGCTCGAGCAACGCGGCCTTGAAGCTCTGCTGACCGACCCGGCGCACACCCACCGACGGCACGAGCCCCCCGTCGGGTGCCACGGCGATCCGTCCACTCCCCTCGTCGCCGTCCGACCGAAGATCGGCCAGCCCGTCCACCGACGTGTGATCGCTGAGCAGTGCGACAGCGGCCGACCAGTCCAGGCGCCGCACCGCGTTCTGACGGTCACCCCCGGTAAAGACCCCCTCGAGCAGGCGCCGCGGCAGCGGCGTCGGCAGCTCGGTCCAGGTCGGGGCGTAGATCGCCTCGAACACCGCGAGCTCGCGCTCGACGTACTCGGGGTCGTCGAACTGGCTGCCGCAGTCCGGGCAGCGGTACGTCGGGGACATCGTGGTCCGCCGGTCCGGGCCCGACCGTTTGCACTGCGGGCACAACGTCATCGTCTTGCTGCCCAGCTCGGTCACGACCTCATCAACGAAGGCGTGGCCGTAAATGCTGACCTCGTCACGGATGACGACGAGATCCCCGACCGACACCGCCTTGTGGTTGGGCACCGTCGCGTCGTAGCTGTACTTCACGCCGAGCACGTCGCGGTACCGAACGGCCGGGTCCAACTCATCCACACGCGAGAAGCAACTCCACGCAGAAGGCTGCGGACGAGCAGAGGTGGTCGCGGACGACACGTCAGCAGCGTGATCCCGCGCCGGCGCGGACACGCCTTTCCTGCTGGGGAACTCGGCCCTCACGACCGCCACCTGCTCCGGCGTGAGAACCCACCGGGTGTAGGGAACCGGCGGCGGCCAGGTCCGCCGAAGCCAATTCCGCAGCACGAGCTGGGTCACTCCCAGCTCCAGCGCAAGCTCCCGCGGCGTCATCAACTCATCTTCCTAAACGACTGCCGGGGGGGCCAGTAAGCGCGCGGCAGGCCCGCCTTGGCCACCTAACCACTTCTCATGTTTCATAACCGTCGACGTGCCTTAAACGAAGGGTTTTGCACCGTGTCTGCCATCGCTGGCGGGGCACCCCGCTCCTTCGGTGCCCGTGTCTGGGGGCGAGGACGGTCCGCGTAACGCGCGCCCCAATAAGGAGCGATCCGTTGGTGGATGTCGATGAGGGGCTTCGCGGGAGGCGACTACACGCAGGTCGGGCGGAAGTTGGGGTCGCCCGGTCCCTTGACCTGCGCGAGGGCGTTGCTGACGAGCTGGTGCACCACGGGGTCGTTGGGGGTTTGGTCGTGCTCGATCGGGTCGAGGGGGCACAGGTTCTGGATGACGATGTTGGTAACCCGCTTGGCCGGCCCGGCCAGGGCCTGGCTGGTGTAGGGCCGCACGACTTCGTCGTTGACCGTGGAGATGACGGTGTAGCTGGGGCCCGCAACGATGTCGCCGATGGAGTTGAGCTTGGTCAGAAACGGTGATCCTGCTGCTTGGTCGTCGCACGCCGCGCAGGGGTTCGGGACCAGCGTGGACCCGGCCGGTGGTGTCGGGGCGGCGGTGGTGCCGTGGTTGGAGGGTGCGATGCCGATGAGCTGGTGGACCTGGCGGGCTCCGCCGAGGAACCCCATGTAGTAGCGGGGCATCATCCCGCCCTGGCTGTGGCCGACGATGTCGACCTGCTTGGCCCTGGATGCGGTGAGCACCCGGTCCACGAACGTCCGCAGCTCTGCCGCGGAGGCGGTGATGGGGCCCGACGCGGGTACCCCGTTGCTCACCCCGTAGTCCAGGGAGTACACGCAGTACCCCTGGCTTTTCAGGTCTGGTGAGAGTGTGGCCCAGTTCTTCGCCATCAACTCGAACGTGCCGGGGACGAGCACCACCGGGTAGGGGTGCGCCGCACTGGGCCGACACGCGAAGTCGTTGGCCCCGGGCGGAGAGATTCCGACCGCGCTGGCCGGGGATCCGGCCGCCACCGCCAGGGCCAGGGACACCAGGGTGGCCGCCGAGACCGCCGTGAGGCGACTGATGATCGACATGGAGCTCCTCCGTCAGGGTGGGGCCCGCCGAGAGTGGGTTCGCTGGGCGGGCTCGCCGAGGTTCTCTGTGGTCAACGACACGCCCCCCGACCAGGTGACGGAAGGCGCCGCTGCAGGAACCCAGACTTTCTCGGTTCGGCTGATGCTGGCTCTGTGCCGACTGAACAGCGGGACCTGTCAGGACCTCGCCCCACCACGACCATCCGGGAGTGAGCACGGGCCAACGGACACACCGTCTCCGACCGCGGCCGACTGACCACCACCGTCACGCGGGCCTACTACGCCGCCCACTGACCCCGACGGCAACCCCAGCCTGAAGGGGTTTCAGCGGGTCGCTCAAGAAGCTGATGGCCACGGCGAGAGCGATCGGCGATGGGCCTGCCCGCCCCTCTCACGCATCCTCGCCGCGCCGATTCCGTTCGTCTCCCATTACGCCGGCTGGCAGTACCCCGATCCCGTATGTCGCACACCCTCCACCCCTTTCCCATGTCACCATCAGCCCAAACAATCTGATGACCTGGTGGAGGAACTCATGAACCGTTCGCAGCTGATCAACGCCGTAGCCGCCGCGACCGACCTGCCCCCCGCTCAGGTCGAGGCCACCCTCAGCGCCACCCTTTCCGAGGTTCGGGGCGCGGTGGCCTCCGGTGACAAGGTGCAGCTGCTGGGCTTCGGCACCTTCGAGCCCCGTGAGCGTGCAGCGCGCACCGCCCGCAACCCCGCAACCGGGGCGCAGCTGCAGCTGGCCGCGACCCGGGTGGTGGGCTTCAAGGTCGGTGCCCCCTTCAAGCAGGAGGTCGCCGCCAGCGCCACCACCAAGAAGGCGACGGCGAAGAAGACCCCCGCCGCGAAGACAGCGGCCAAGCAGACCCCGACCAAGGCCAGCGCCGCAACCACGAAGACAGCGGCCAAGAAGGCCACGGCGAAGAAGGCGCCGGCGAAGAAGTCCGCCAAGAAGTAGTCATCCCCGCCGCACGGTTGTGCGCCTGCAGGTCGCTACGGGGTTCCACCCGTGGTGTGCTGACTATCCGACCCGCAGCCCGGGGGTCACCCTTGCGGGTCACCCGGCCCACGATTCGCGCGTCCCCCACCATCTCTACCCCCCAAGGAGCTCACTGACGTGGCACGGCAGCAGAAGGTGGAGACCGTGTTCACCGACGACCTCACCGGCGACACCCTCACCCCCGACGACACCCAGACGGTGACCTTCACCGTTGACGGCGTCTCCTACGAGATCGACCTGTCAGCGAAGAACGCGGCCTCGCTGCGCAACGACTTCGCCGCGTGGACCGAGCACGCCCACACCGTCCCCGGAACCACGACCACCCGCCGGGCTGCACGTCAGCCTTTGACCACTGCGCAGCGGCCAAAGACTGTTCAGCGATCCACCGCCGACCGGGAAGGCTCGACGCGGATCCGGGAGTGGGCACAGAGCAACGGACACACCGTGTCCGCGCGGGGCCGCATCCCCGCCACCGTCGTCGACGCCTACAACGCAGCCCACTAACACCACCGCCGACGACACCGGCTCACCGCACCGCCGCACCGCCGGCCGAACGTGGGAGTCCGCACCGCCGGCGCCGGCACACCCTGCTCGACCCCGCCGATGGCGTCCCCCTGCACGGGTCGCCACCCATGTGCTGACCTGCTCAGCGGCTGCGGGAGGAGTCCAGGACGGCGGCAGCGTGCTGGAGGCGTTCGGTGGCGGTGCGCTGCGCACGCCCGACGGTCACGAGGTGGTCGAACAGGGCGTCGGTGGGCAGCGCCTCCGCAGCCTGGGTCAGTGCGGCGGCAGCGGTGTGGAAGGAACGCCGGTAGGCGGCAGCCAGCACGTTGACCGCGTGGTGACCGGTGGCTTCGGGGGTGGCCCCGGCGGCGGTGGCATCGGCCAGGGCCCGGGTCAGCAGCCCACCCTGGTGGGCCCCGGTGCCCTGCTGGGTGATGACGGCGGCAATGGACGCTGGGTCGTGCGGGCGCCCCCGCTGCAGCTGCCCGGCGATGAGCGTGAACAGGGCACCGTGGGCGGGGCGGGTGAAGTCCCCCGCCTGCAGCACCTCCACCACCGGGCTGGCGGCGGCCGCGGTGGACCACAGCACCCCACACAGACACAGGGCTTCACTGTCCAGGCGGGGGTCCTCGGTCAGGTCACCGGCGTCCAAGCGCTCATCGGGCTCGAGCCCACCGTCGTCGTCGGGGTCCCCGCTGGTGGGGTCGGTACTCACGGGGACCTCCGTTCTCCTGCCCCGCAGGGGGGACGTGGTCGTATTTGTGGCTGATCTCGGGGTGGGTGGTCGCGGGGTGGGTGGTCGGGTGGGGGTCACGTCCGCTGACCGGTGTCGGTCTCGGGGGCGGGTTGGGCGAGGTGGTCGCGGATGATGTCCATCATCGCGGTGGTCCCGGTGAGCTCGTAGCACCCCGCCTCGTCGCGGGCCGGACCGATATAGGCGTCGGTGGCCTCCACCCAGATCCGCACCCCCTCCCCCGCCCCGGTCACCGGGTGCTGACGCCCCCAGTGCGCCAGCACCGCCTCGGTGGCCTGCGTGGCGGCCAGGGTGCGGGTGTCGGCGGCACCGCTGTCGCCGGTACTACAGGTCCAGATGATCACGGTGGTGCTCCTCGAGCTCAGTGGTACCCGGTGTGGTGCGCTGGTGTTCTGAGGGTGCGCGGGTCCCGGCGGAGCCGGGCCCGTTCCCGGGGACGGTGTGGACAGCTGCACCACCGTGTGGACAACCACCCCGCCCGAGGCGGCGGGAGCCTGGCAGACCCGCCGGGCCCCCAGGGCCCGGCGGGTACCACCCGCTCCCCCGGCTCTCAGGGTCCGAAGACGGCGTGGGCGAGGGTGGCGGTGCGGGTGAGGATCCCCAGGGCGCTGCGGTAGGTGGTCTGGTCGTGGACCTGGAAGGTGACCGTGCCGATGCTGATCGCGACGTGCTCGGTGATGACCCTGCGCCCGGGAGTCACCCGGTGAGGCTGGTGGGTGATGCCCACCGCCGGGGTCCCCCACAACCGCACCACCGTCGACGTCCCGGTGAGGCGGTGGTCGATGTGCCGGTGGGCGGGGACCGCCCCCAGGGGCAGCCGGGCCGCCTGCTGGGCGGCCTGCGTCCACGCCTTCGCCACGTGCACCGCCTGGTGCAGGTCGCTGATGGTGAGCATCAGCGAGCCCCACAGCACCGTCAGGGTGGCCTCGGTGGTGCCGGCGGCGTGGGCATCCAGGCGGGCCCGCTGCTCCCCGGTCAGGGCCAGGGAGGTGCTGATGATCTGCGTGCTGGGCTGTCCGGACACCGGCGCCACCACCTTTCGTGAGGCCCGGGACCAAACATGACCACGGGGTGTCAGCAGGGGTTCTGCCAACCACTCCCCCGGGCCGCCCGAGCACGCAGTGCTCCAGGGGCCCAGCCAGGGGCCGAACCCCCGGTGAGGCGGTGCGGGGGTTCCGGCTCGTCCGGGCGGGTGGTCTCGCGCAGCGACCGAGCACCGCGAGGCTCGGATCACCGGCCCGGATGGGCCGGGTTCCTCGGGCCCTCGCCCTGGCAGGGGCGCCCATCCTGGGCGAAGCCGGGCGGCCGGGGGATAAGAAGGGCCGGCGGGCGCGAGGCACGAGCAGACGTCGGTCATCAGCTGCGACGACCGACGCAGGAGGCCGGCGCACCCGATGTCGTGGTCGGCGGTACCGGGCGAGGCACGAGCCGGGCACCGCCGGTGCAGGTCGGTCGGTGCCCGCCACGAGTGCCACACGCGGGGTGCGGCGGCGGGAGCTGCGGGCCGGCAGCAGGGCTGGTACGGCGCTACGTCAGGTTTGTCCCCGGTGACCGTCCTCGGACCTGCCCAGTCCGGTAGGTCGAACGGCGGCGGGTCGGATGGCCGTCGCGGGGACCCACTGGAGCATGGGCAGAACACCACGGTGGGCGGCCACCGGCACCTCCATGCGGACCAGACCCAACCACCGGCCGTCACTGACCCGCGCCCACCCCAGCAGCTCACCGTCCTGGTCCCCCACCAGCCGCAACCCCGCCTGCACCACCCGCATCGGCAAACCCCGAGTCGGGGCCGTGTTCGCCGGCAACATCGCCCCCAGATCCACCACCACCGACTTCGGCGGGGTCACCGGAATCCGGTTCGGACGCTCAAAGTCATCCGGCCACGACACAAAAGGATCGAACACCTGTTCGATCATGCCGCATTGTCTTGCTCTGCAGCCAACAGGTGGTGGAAGGGGCGCCGGGTAAGGATTCTCCGGCCGCATCCGGGCCCCTGTCGCCTACTGGATTGCGCTGTTCAGGACTGCAGGCGCTCCTCAACGATCAGGTACCGGCGTAGGGCTGCTTCCACCAGGGCGCTACGGCTGCCGGCGCCCCACTGCCCCGCCAACGCGTCAAGCTGTTCGACGTCGGAACGAAGAACGCCAGCAAGAGGAACGCGCGCTGGTGCCTGGGAATGACGCCGCCGTGTCGATATGGGGCTGGATGAACTGAAGAGCCCCCCGTGTGGTGCCGGGGTACCCGCGGGACCGGTCCAGTGCTGTGCCAGATCGTCTGCGTGGGCCTCAATGGCGTCGAGTGCGACCCGCCCGTACGTCCGCGCAGTAGCCGGGTTGGTTCCCCTTTCCTGCAGGGTCAGTGCACGCAGAGCTGCGTACACCTCGGGGGCGAGGGTGACCTCCGGGGGGGCGACTCGTGATGGTGCAGCGAGGCTGGCTGCGCGTTGCGAACGCGCGGTCGCAGCGGCGGTTGGCCGGGCCTGTTCGGGGGTAGTCGACGGTGCGTTAACCCGAGTGTTGTCCACCGAGGCGGCCGCATCAGGCGCGGGACGAGTGGGCGCAGGGAGCGGCGGTAGCAACTCGTCGATGTCGTCGAGAGCCGTGGGGTCGAACGCCGCGCGCCTGCGGGCGGTGCTCATGCCACTCCCCCATCGCGAACGCTGACCTGCTCGGCTGCCCGCATGCGGTTGAGAATTTCTCGAGTGAGTGCCTGGTAGTCCCCCGCCAGCCCAGAGGGGTCTCGAGACCACAACCGATCACCGCCGCCGACCTTCTTGCGAAGCTGGGCGATTCGGTGCCGCTGGTGATCGCTTGCCACCGCAACCAGCTCGCCTGGGGTGAGGTGTCGCGTCCGCAGGTCCACGCTTGCGGCCCTGTCAGATCGAATGATGCTCTCGAAGGCGTTCGCGCCGCTGCCCTCGAGAAGCTGAGCGACCTGGTCGACGATCTCACTGTTTCGGGCAGTGGCCCGAGGATTGACGTCGAACAGAACCACTCCGAGAAGTTCGACCAGGGAACCTGATGCCCGCGCCCGCAGGTATCGAGCGGCTAGCATCTCCACTCCTGACAGGCTGGCATCGTCGTCTCGAGTGGGTACCAGCAGGTATCGAGCAGTGGCGAGAAGTGCGTCGAGCAGGGGTGCGTCACCAGGTCCAGAATCGATGAGGACGAGGTCGTAGGCCTCTCGTGCGCAGAGGTCGTCGAGGGTGCTTGCGAGGTTGGCGCGCAGGTCCATGCCGGTCTGCGCGGCGGTCGCTGCCATCGCCCCGACCAAGGCCAGGGATGCACCGCCCGGGATGACATCGAGCCCAGGCCGGACGTCGCGAACCGGCTGAAGCGGCTCGGCGTACTGCAGGGCCATAGCGAGCGAGCGACCGCGATCACCTTCGACTCCGAGATCAGAGGTCGAAACGTTTGCTTGCTGGTCAGCGTCGAGAACGAGAACGCGCTTGTTCGCGGCCGCGACCATGCCTGCAACGGCGGCCACGATGGAGCTCTTGCCGACACCCCCCTTCTGGTTGGCGACCAGAAGGGTTCGGTTCGCATGGCCGGTGCTCATGCCGTCGCACAGTACGTACCACCGTCCGTGCCGCGTGCCTTCGACACGCACCTGCATACGACCTTTTGGACGGTATTTCATCCTGCCTTACGTTCGGCGTTACATCTTGCCTTCCGACCGTCGTTGTAGATGGTCGTGTTGATGGCTTTATGTCCGCCCTGTCACCCGTCCGTGTACATGACCATGCGTATGGCTTTACGTGTGGCCGACTGTGCGGCAAGGCCAGGTCACTGGTGGCCGCGGCGGTGCTGGACGTGCTCGGCCAGGGCCAGCCTGTCGGCGGCTTCTTGTTCGGATCGTCGGTGGGCTGCGTTGGTGGCGGTGGTGTGGGCGGCGGTGAGGGCGGCGGCTCGTCCGGGGCCGGTGAGGGCGGCGACCGCTGTGTGGCGGGCGGCGGTGTGGGTGTCGCGGGCGTTGAGCTGGGCGGTGGTGCGGGCGGTGCGGGCGGCGAGCTCGGCAGTGGCCTGGGCGTCGGGGATGGCGGTGGGGCGTTCGTTGATGTCGACGAGGTTGAGAAGGTGGCAGAGGTAGGAGATGGGTCGTCGTGGTGCGGTGAGGATCTGGTGGCCGGTGGTGGTGAGGTCGGTGAGCAGCTGGTTGAGGTCGCGGGCGGTCCACCCTGCCGCGGCGGCGGCGCTGAGTGCCCCGGACCAGCGGTGGGCCCCGTACTGCCTCGCCCACCTGGGGCACCGCTCGGAGGCCCTCCAATCAAGCATGAGGGCCGTTGCGGGGGTCCTGGAGCCCTCCGACCCACCAAAATCATCCTGCGCATGTCCTGGTGTCGTTGCCCGGCGCGCAGCGCCGTCCTCGTCCCGCGCAGCGGGTGTGCTTGGCTGGTTAGGGGTGGAGGTAACAACATTCCCATCGCTGCGCTCGGGGGAAGAACTACCACTACGTGGTGGGGTGCCACGCACCGTCTGACCTGCGATGACGCGCCCGGGGTTGTCCACAGGGATGGGGACGGGATCGGGTGCAGGGTCGGGGAAGCGGGGGGAGGGGTGCAGGGCGTACTCCGCGGTCCAGCCTCGACGGGTGTCCCCCCGCTCCCAGGAGGCCAGCCGCTCGATGAAGCTCCGGTGCCGGCCGGGCGCGACCTCGGTGGCCAGCCCGACCAGACGTAGCCAGGTCCGGGCTCGGGTGACGGTCCGCTTGCCGAGCTGTGTGGTGGCGGTGATCCCGGTGGTGCCGCCGGTGACCCCGAGCAGGGGCCGTGAGCAGCGCCCGGTGCGGTAGTCACCGGCCCGGGCGTGGGCGGTGGCCACCGCGTGCACAGCCCGCAGCGACACCCCACCCCCGGTGGCAGCGACCAGTTGGGGGCGGGTGAGCAGGTAGCCACGGCGGTACACCGCCACCACATGGGCCAGCCAGCGCTCGGCCGACCACCAGCAGGGCAGGGCCGACCACGAGATCGGCTCCACGCTCGCGCGGGCCAACGGCCGACGCAACAGGATCGAAGCAGTGGGGGAGGAGGAGTCACGCCGGGCCGGCGGACGCGTGTGCCGCGAAGCGACACGCGAACCACTAGACCGGGTGTATGGACCGGATTCAGGGTGCGAGGTACCCTGAGACAAGGCAGCCAAGCCAAGTCCCTTCGGGGCAGTGCACCAAGCCAGCGAGCGTCAACTCACTGGTCCTAGTTTTTAACCCGGACCCGCCCTGCCAGGGGCGGGTTTTCGGCGTACTAGGGCCTACTGACCAGGTGCGATGTGGAGTTGTTTTGCGGTCTGTCGACCGCTCACCGTCACGCGGTCTGAGGCAGCACCTCCTGGTCAAGCTGACGAACGAGGTCGTCCCGGCCAACGTGGGCGGCCATGACGTCAGCGACGTACTGGCTGATGCTCACGCCCCGTTCAGCAGCGGCATTGCGCACCACGTCGTGGACGGGGTGAGCAAGCCGCGTGATCGTGACGACGCGGTCTCCCTTGTGTGGCTGGGCCATGCGCCACACCCTGCCGCCTCGTATCTGATTCGCCGGGTAGACACGCCCGAGTCGCGTAGAAGTACGCATCTCTAACCATCGCTGTCCCGACAGGGTTGTCGGCATGGTCCTAACCGCCGAGCAGGTACTCCCGCAGTGCGTCGACGAGGGTCTGCACCCGGTCACGGTCGAGGTCGTAGCGGACCCGGCGCCCGCTGCGCGCACCCGCCGCGGTGTCGGCGACAACGAGGTGGGCGGCCTCGAGCTGCACCAGACGCCGCCGGGCGGTGTTGGCGTCGGTGCCCAGGGCCTCGGCGATCTCCCCGGTGGTCGAGGGCCCGTGCACGGCGAGGTAGCGCACCACCCCCCGGGCGAACATCGTCCCGAAGCTCTCAATGGCCGCTGCCACCTCCCCGTCCACAGGCTCGGAGGGTCGGAGATAGCGCGGCACCCACCCATCGTGCCGGACACCGACCCTGTCGTGACCAGCAACGCTAGCACGACACTTATTGTCGTGCTTTGATGGTGGGGTAGTCCGAAGATCACAAGCCGAGCACGAGGCGCAGCAGCCTGTGCCGGATGGAGCAGAGCAGAAGCGGGAGAAGCCCTGGGGAGGGGTTTCCCGCCAAGGGGGAGAAGCGATGAGGCCGTCCACGACCGCGCCCACTGGGCCACCCAATGTCTGATCAGGAAGCACGGAAGTCGGGCGCCGCGGCTGTGGTGGCGGTGCTGGGGGTGCCGGTCGGTGTGGTGCTGTTGGTGGTGTTGCTGCTGAGCGGGGGGAGCGCTGCGGCGGCGGCGTGTGCTCCTGGTACGCCGGGGTCGCTGGGGGTCCTGGTCGCTGGGGGGATGCCCGCGGGGTACCTGCCGCTGGTGCAGCGGGCGGGGAGGCTGTGCTCGGAGTTCCCGGCCCCGGTGATCGCCGCCCAGCTGTCCGCCGAGTCCACCTTCTCCGATGCCACCTCGCCGTCGGGGGCGCAGGGCCCGGCGCAGTTCATGCCCGGCACCTGGGCCACCTGGGGTCGTGACACCACCGGCAAGGGATTCGCCGACGTCCACGACCCCTCCGACGCCGTGGATGCCCAGGCCCGCTTCGACTGCTCCCTCGCCGCCCAGGTCCGCGAGGGAATCGCCGGGGGCCGGATCGACGCCGGGTCCTCGGTCACCGAGATCGCCCTCGGCGCCTACAACGCCGGCTTCGGAGCCGTCCTGGGTGCCCGTGGGGTGCCGGGCAACTCCCAGACCCAGGCCTACGTCCCGCGCATCCTCGACCTGGCCCGCACCCGGTTCTCCGACACCGCCACCGCGACCCCGCCGGGCCCGGCCACCCCGGGTACCACCGTCACCGCCGCCTCCGCCGCGTCGGCGGGGTGTGGGGCAGCGGGCGGGGCTGTGCCGGTGGGTCCCGGTGGTGGGCCCCGGGCCCAGCAGGTCGTCGCCGCCGCCCTGACCCAGCGGGGTCTGCCCTACATCTGGGGCGGGGGCAACTACACCGGGCCCACCGGTGGTGGCTTCGACTGCTCCGGGCTCACCGCCTTCGCCTTCCACCAGGTCGGGCTCGACCTGCCCCGCACCGCCCAGACCCAGTACGCGGCCACCGCCAGCGTGCAGCTGCCCGGCGGCTACACCCCGGCGGCTTACCAGCCCGGGGACCTCCTGTTCTGGGGGACCCCGGACAACATCCACCACGTCGGCATCGCCATCGGCAACGGGCAGATGGTCCACGCCTCCACGTTCGGCCAACCCCTCGCGGTGGCCCCGATCTATGACGGCGACTTCCTCGCCGCCACCCGCCCCCTCGGCGCAGGAGCCACGCAGTGACCCGCCGCCACGCCGTCCTCACCGCGGCGACCACCGCGGCACTGCTGGTCGCCGCCGCCGGGTGCACAACCAACACCCAGGACGCACCGACCCCGGCCCCGCCCAGCTCGAGCACACCGGCACCGATCCCAGCCCCGACGTCGGCCGGCGCTTCGGCGACGTCGGGGGTCCAGACTCCGACCGCGTCGGCCCCGGCGATGCCGACCGGCACCCCTGGCCGGCCGCGCGGGCTGCCCGCCGCGACGGTCGACACCACCAGCGCGGACGCCTTGGCGGAGGCCTTCACGACCACCACGTTCGCCTACGACACGGCCATCGATCTCAGCGTGTTCGACGCCCAGGTCCGCTCCGCCGTCTACGCCACCCCCGCCTTCGCGACCGAGCTCACCACCCCCCTGGCGCAGACCGGCACCGCATTCTTCGCGGACCTGGCCTCCCACCAGGGGTTCACCACCGTGGCCCTGGCGACCAACGCCGACGACGGCCAACCCGCGGACGCGCTGCGTTCCGCCGCGCGGTCGTACTCGGTCACCACGACCGCGCGGGGCAGCGGCGGGTACACAGCCCCGGTCGACACCACCACCGTGTACCTGATGCTGACCCGGGCCGGGGCCAGCGCCGGGTGGCAGGTCACCTCGGTCACCTTCGGGCTGGGCCGATGACCCGCCCCCGCCCCCGCCGCAACTCCCGCCCCGGGGGTGCTGCCACCGGGTACCTGGGCCCCGACGGGCGGCTCTGGCAGGTCCCCGCCTACCCGCGCCCGGTCGTCGTCCTGGACACCGACGTGGTGACCATCGACGGACGTCGTTACCCGGTGCGCCCCGGGCAGGAGCCCCGCGACGCCGCCAACCCCGTCCTGGTCGAGCTGGCATTGCGGCTGCGGGGGGAGGCCGGGGCCATCCACGCCGACGTCCGCACCACCGGCAGCGAGCAGTCGTGGCCGGTGGTCGTCACCGGCACCGGCGACGTCTTCGACGCCACCCCCACCAGCAGCGGGAGCGGGACCCGGCGCAACGGGCGGCTGCTGCTCGCCGGGGGAGGGGTCCTCGTCGCGGTCCTGGGCCTGGCCACCGCCGTGGTGGTCGTGGTGTCCACCTCCTCCGCCCCCGCGGCCACGGTGGCCGTCGTGGCCGGGCCCGCACCGACGGGGACGCCGGTGCCCTACCCGCAGCTGCCCCCACCCGGGTTCTCTCAGACCGCCGCCTGGTCGGCACCCATCGACCCGGGCACCACCCCCGTGATCACCACCACCGGGCAGATCGTCACCGTCAGCCCCCCCGGGGCGGGGGAGCGGACCCTGGACGTCCGGGACCCCGCCACCGGCATCACCGCCTGGTCCGCGGTCCTGCCCCGGGGTGCCGGAACCGGCTCGGAGGGTGTGCGCCTGTCCCAGGTCGAGGGCCACGAGTCCGTGGTCGCCACCACCTCCACCGACCTCACCTGGTGGCCCACCGACGGCGAGGATCACACCCCCCGCACCGTGGCCCTGCCGGTGGGTGCGGTCGTGTCCTTCGCCGGGTCCACCCCGCTGGTGACCTGGCCCGCCCAGCACGCCGGCATCCTCACCGACAGCACCCCCACCACCGGCGCAGCCCTCACTGACCTGGCGGTCCCCGCCGGTGCGGTCGCCGTGGGTGCCACCGCCGGGACCGTGATCGCGGTGAACAGCGTCGGGCAGCTGTGGCGGCTCACCCCGGCCACCGCGCAGTTCCCGCCGGCCCCGGTGGCTACTGCCGCCCTGGTTCCCGGGGCGAGTGCCCTGGAGTCCGTCGCCGCCTACACCGCCCCCACCCCGGCCGGGGCCACCCCCGAGCTGCTGGTGCTGACCTGGTTCACCCCCGACCCCGCGGTGCGGGTGGTGAGCCTGCTCGATGCCACCACCGGCGCCCCTGTCGGTGCCCCGGTGACGGTGGCCCGCAGTGACCTCACCGGCGGGTGGCAGACCTCCGAGCACAACACCCTGGGCACCCTGGGTCGGGTCCTGCTCGACACCACCGTCCCCGCCCTGCGGACCCTGCCCGCCGGATGGGCCACCACCGCGATCAGCGACACCCAGGTCCACGGCAGCGCCGCGAGCACCCCGATGGTCCTCACCCCTGCTGGTGTCGCCACCCCCACCGGCTCCGGGGTCATCCCCCTCGGCGTCATCCCCACCGTGGTTATCCCAGGGGCTATCGCCGCCGGGTTGGCCGTGGTCACCGCGACCGCCGGCACCCTCACCACCCTCTACGGGCTACCCACCTCCACCACCCCGGCCGGGCCCACCCCGTCGGTGCCGGTGCCCGCACCCCCGGCGCTGCGGCCCACCAACCCCGTCCCGAGCCCTGCCCCCGCCCCCACCTCTGGAGCTGCCTCGTGAGCACCCCCGACCGCAGCCGCGCGGGCAACCCGCTGCTGCCCACCGCGCCGCCGCCGTCGCCCCGCGAGGCACCGATCGAGTCCTCCGCGGTGCTCCGCGACCAGGTCGAGGCCCGCTACGGACCGCAGACCCCGCTGAACATCCCCCAGCAGGTCGGGGTCGGGCTACCCCCGTGGCGGGTGACCACCAACCCCGCCCTCTGGGTCGTCGGTGTGCACGGCGGCGCCGGGGCCACCACCATCACCCGCCTCCTCGGGCCCGCCACGGCAGAGCTGGCCCGGCACTACCCCGTCGCGCCCACCGGGGCACCGGCACCCCGGGTGCTGCTGGTGGCCCGCACCCACGCCAGCGGCCTGACCGCCGCCCGGGGTGCCGCCGCGCAGTGGGCGTCCGGCACCACCGGGGTGACCCTGGTGGGCCTGGTCGTCGTCGACGACGGACCGCGGCTGCCCAAGGACCTCGTCGCCACGGTGACCGCCCTGGGCGGCATGGTCCCCGCCCTGTGGCACCTGCCCTGGTGCGAAGCCTGGCGCAGCACCACCACCACGCCCACCGAGGTGCCGCGGCGCACCCGCAAGAGCCTCGACGCCATCACCGCCGCCGCCGAGAAGGCCACCGCCTGCCTACCGGCCCCGGGCACCCCGGGTGGGGCACTGCGACCACCACCCCCGGCTCACCCCGACCGCCACCCACCCGCCCCGCACCACACCACCCTGTGGGCCGCCCGGCCCACAGCCGACTGACCCCAGAAGGAACCCACCATGGCCACCCTCAGCACCCTCCGCGACACCCTCGTCACCGAGCTCTACCTCGGCCAGTCCGGCATCACCGTCACCCCCGAACGGCCCCCGGGCACCGACGGACTCGTCCGCCTCATCAACTACGTCGCCTGGGGCGCCTTCGCGATCTGCCTCGTCGGCTTCATCATCGCCGCCGCCACCATGGGCATCAAGCACTCCCGCGGCGAAGACCTCCCCGGCATGAAGGGCATCGCCCTGTCCCTGCTCGGCACCGTCCTCATCGGCAGCGCCGGGGCCATCGTCGGCTCCGTCACCAACTAACCACCCGCACCCTTACCCACCGACCAACCAGCAGGGGGACGACCATGCTCGGCAGACGCACCACCTCACGCGGTGAAGAACCAGGCTCGGGACTGGGGCCCGGCTGGTGGGCCGCCGCCGCCCTCATGGCCGTGGTCGTCATCGCCCTCGTCGGCGTCCTCGTCGTCGTTGGGACCCGCGACAAGACCACGGTGGCGGCGGGGGACCCGACAACGGCCCCCGCCGCCCCCTCAGCCCTCCCCGCACCCGACGGCGGCGGCAGCCCCGCCACCACACCGCCCAGTGGGGACACCCGGCCCGCTGGGTGTGCCACCACCGGCACCGACCAGACCATCCCCATCGACACCCCCGCCGACGTCACCTGGACGTTGAACAAGGGCCTCGCGGTGCCGATGTCGCCCAGCGACGGTCCGGCACTGCGAGGACCGGCAGGCGTCGCCTACTGCTACTCGCAGACACCGGTCGGCGCCGTGCTGGCCGCGACGAACCTCGGTCGTGGAACAGGTACCGACGCTGCCGTGAAGGCGGAGCAGCTGAAGTTCTCGACGGTGCCCGGCCCCCTGGCGGATGCCTACGCCGCTGAGCCGGTAAAGCCGAGCGACCCCGCTGCGTCGGCGGGCGTGCAGTTCCGCGGGTTTCGAGTCATCAGCTACTCGAAGGACAGCGCCAGTATCGCGTTGGCGGGCGCCAACGCCGCGCAGCCGGGGATCTACGCGGTGCTGACCATCGCTCTGCAGTGGTTCCAGGGAGATTGGCGGGTAGTCCTACAGCCCCAGTCTGGGGGCGTTGTCACGACCACGACGACCCGGTCGCTTGATGGCTTCGTGGCCTGGTCAGGTGTTTCCTAATGCCGGATTGCACTCCTCTTGACTTCGGTTGCAAGCTGTCCGACGGCATTGGTGGCGCGATCGGGAGTGCCACCAGCGCCGTCGCCGGTGGCGTCCTGGATGAGGTGCGGAAGTCGGCGGTCGAGATGACCACGACGATGCTGAAGACGTTGGGCACGTTCTGGTTGAAGATCCCGTCACCGAGCTTGGACGTGTCCCCGGGCACGGGCACCGGTGGCGGTTCGGGTGTCGGTGCTTTGGGGGTGTTGCAGTCCAACCTGGCGTTCTTCACCATCCTCGCCGCCGTCGTCGGCCTCATCATCTGCGCGGCGAAGATGGCGATCACCGCCCGCGGTGAGCACGGCGCCGAAGGGCTGAAGATGCTCGCCCGCCTCGTCGGCGTCGCCGGTGCCGGCGCCGCCGTGGTCGCGCTGCTGGTGGCCTCAGGGGACGCGTTCGCCCCGTGGATCATCGAGCAGGCCACCGGGGCACCGTTCGAGCAGTCCGCCCCCACCATCATCACCCGTGAGGCGCTGGGAAGCATGACGGCGCTGCTCGCGATCCTGGTCGCGGTCTTCGCCCTGTTCGGGTCCCTGGCCCAGGTGCTGTTCATGATCCTGCGCGGCGGGATGCTCGTGGTCCTGGTCGCCGTGTGGCCCCTGGCCGCGTCGCTGTCCTCCACCGAGCAGGGCCTGGGTTGGTACAAGAAGATCAATGCCTACCTGATCGCCTTCGTCCTGTTCAAGCCCGTCGCCGCCATCCTCTACAGCGCAGGCTTCCTGCTGCTCACCGGCGGCAACGCCACCACCTCCGACGATCCGAGCGTGGACGCCACCATCGGCACCCTGCAGGGCCTGGCCCTGCTCACGGTGGCCGCGCTGGCGTTGCCGGCGCTGCTGCGGTTCGTGTCCCCGCTGACCTCAGCGGGGTCGGGCTCGATGAGCGGTGCCGCCGCCCTGGCGGGCACCGTCGCCGTCGGCGCTGCCGTCGTCACGATGGGCGGTGGAGCCGCCGCTGCCGGTGCCGGTGGCGGGGCCAGTGCGGGCGGGGCCGCCTCGGGCGCTGGTGCTGGTGCTGGTGCCGGTGCCGGTGGTGGTGCTGGTGCCGCCGGCGGTCAGGGCCCGGCCGGCGGCGGAGGCAGCCCCGGTGGGAGCTCCGGCGGCTCCGGTGGCGGCTCTGGTGGTGGTGGCGTCGCCGGTGGTGGCGCGACCCCGTCCGGTGGTGGTTCCGCCGAGGACCCCGGTGCCGGTGCAGGAGGTGGCAGTGGCAGCGGTAGTGGGGGCGGTGGTGGCTCGGCACCGCCGCCACGACCGGCGCCGTCGGAGGGTGGGAGTGGCGCCGACCGCCCCGCCCCCGCCTACGCCGGGGCGGCATCCGGGTCGCGGATGGCCGCGGCCAGCAACGGTGTCCGGGTGATGACCGCGGCCGCGGAGAACGCCGCCACCGATCACAGCGAGCCCTCCGGGGCCCGCCACGAACAGCAGACCCAGTGATGCGCACCGACGGTAAGGACGTGACCTTGTGACCACCCCGCAGATCGTGGAGCCCGTGCGCTACGGCAACCTCCGCAACCCCCGCCGCCCCGGCGTGGCCGGACTGTCCCTCGCCGCCACCGTGCTGGCCGGGTCCTCGGCGCTGGCGGTGGTGACGTCGATGATGGCGTTCAACCTGGCCACCGCCGGCGTGGTGCTGGTGGTGGCCGTGGTGGTCCTCGCCCCCCTGGTCCAGACCGACCGGGAGGGCCGCATCGGCTACCAGCGGATCGTGGCGCGCTTGCGGCACCGGCGGGCGGCGAAGGCCGGGCGCACCACCTACGTCGCCGGCCCCGCGTCGACCGGCACCCCCGACGGCCGCACCCGGCTGCCCGGGTTGGCTGCGGCCACGGAGCTGCTGGAGGGCCACGACGTGTACGGCACCCCGTTCGCCGTGCTGCACACCAAGGCCACCGACCACTACTCCGTGGTCTTCCAGGGTGAGGCCGATGGTGACGACCTGGTCGACCAGTCGGTGACGGACGCCCAGGTCGCGCACTGGGGTGGGTGGCTGGCCCGGTTGGGTCAGGAGGCCGACGTCGCCGCCGCGTCGGTGACGGTGGAGACCGCGCCGGACCCCGGTACCCGGCTGACCCGCATGATCCGTGGCCACCAGCAGCCCGGGGCCCCTGAGTTCGCCGCGACCACCCTCGACGAGATCGTGGCCAACTACCCCTCGGCGTCCAGCATCATCACCACCCGCATCGCGATGACGTTCACCGGCAAGGCCCGCAGCGACGAGACCCGCCGCAGCCCGGCCCAGATGCTGGAGTACCTGGCCCGAGTGGTGCCCGGCTACCGCAACCACCTGCGGGTCACCGGTGCCGGGACGTCGGTGCGAATGATGAGCGCCGCGGACCTCACCGACGCCATCCGCGTCTGCTTCGACCCGTCGGTGTCGCAGCTGGTCGACGAGCAGCGGGCCGAGAACCCGAACGGCACGGGCCTGACGTGGTCCGAGGCCGGACCCGCCTTCGCCCAGGAGCACCCCGACCGCTACGCCCACGACGGGGCGTTCTCCATGGTGTGGCAGATGCGCCAGCCCCCCACCGGGGTGTTCACCGACACCGTGCTGAAAGCGTTGTTGGCCCCGCACCCCGACATCGCCCGCAAACGGGTCACCATCATCTACCGCCCCGAGTCCGCCGAGGCCGCCGCGACGATCGTGGAGCGCGACGTCCGCGACGCCAACACGATCATGACCGGCAAGGCCCGCGCCCAGCACCGGGACTCCACCGCCCTGCGGGCAGCGAACAAGGCCGCCTCCGAGGAAGCCGAAGGCGCCGGGCTGGTCCGCTTCGGGATGATCGTCACCGCCACCGTCACCACCGAGGCAGGTTTGCAGCGGGCCGCGTCCACGATCAACCAGCTCTCCGCCCCGGTGAAGCTGCGGCTGCGCCTGGCCCGGCACAACCAGGCCGCCGCGTTCACCGCCGGGCTGCCCCTGGGCCTGGTCCTGCCCGCGCACCTGCTGCTCCCGGACATGCTGCGGGACGCCCTGTGAGCACCCGAGGGGACCTGAGCCCAGGGCAGCAGGGGGGTCAGCAGCCGGGGCACCAGCTGCAGGTGTCACCGGCAGATGACCGTGACCCGAACATGACGATGCGCATCCCCGCCCGGCAGGTCCCGCCGCGGCTGCACACCCCGCCGACGATCGCCGCACCCCTGACGCGGGCGCAGCGCAAGTCCGCCCGGAAGGCGACCCGCGCCGCCGCACGCGTGGAGCGGGCGAACCGGCCCGGTGCCCGCGGGTGGCGCCGCCCGGGTGGGGGTTCGGTGGCGTGGGTGGAGGCACCCCCGGAGTTCCGGGGCACCACCGTGCAGGTGTGCGGGTTGTGGCCGTTCACCGCCGGCTCGGGCACCCCCACCGACGGGGTGCCGTTGGGTCGTCACCTGCTGTCGGGGGCCACGGTGTGTGGGGACCCGCTGTTCTGGTTCCTCGCCGGCCGCATCTCCAACCCCTCCGGGTTCATCCTCGGTCGCCCCGGGCTGGGCAAGTCGTCGTTGGCCCGTCGGATCGTGAACGTGTCCACCGGGTTCGGGATCATCCCCCTGATCCTGGCGGACCTGAAGCCGGACTACCCCCCTTTGGTGCGGGCCCTGGGGGGGCAGGTCATCGTCGTCGGACGCGGCCGTGGCTACGTCAACCCCCTGGACCCCGGACCCCTCGCCGGGGATCTCCACCTGCTCCCAGTGGTGGCGCGGGAGCGGGTCGCCGCCGAGCAGCTCGCGCGCGCCCTCAACGTCCTGACCGGGCTGCTCGAGCTGGTCCGCGGTGGGCGGCTCACCGACCGGGAGCAGACCATGCTCGCCGCCGCCCTGCGCGTGCTCTACGCCGACCCCGACGGCCGGGTCCCGGTGATGGGCGACGTGCTCGACCTGGTGGCGTCGCGGCACCCGCGGGTGCGGGCGGTGTCGCTGGACCGCGGTGACGACGACCGCTACGACGACGTCACCGAGAACCTTCAGACCGCGCTGATGGCGTTGTGTGAGGACGGGCAGTTCGGGGACACCTTCGCCCGCCCCACCAGCGTGCCCATGCTGCTGGACCGGGCCGTGGTCTTCGACGTCTCCGCCATCGACGACGCGGAGATCATGTTGCAGGCCGCCGTCCAGCTCGTGTGCTGGTCCTACGGCCAGTCCGCGGTGTCCGCGGCGAAGGAGCTGGCGGAGGCGGGGCTGCGCCCGCAGCAGTACTACCTGATGGTCATGGACGAGCTGTGGCGCACCCTGCGGGCCTCAACGGAGATGGTCGACCGCGTCGATGCGATCACCCGGCTGAACCGGCAGAAGATGCTCGGCCAGCTCCTCATCACCCACACCATGAACGACCTGAAGCTCTCCGACGCGACCGCCACGGCGAAGGCGTGGGGGTTCGTGGAACGCTCGGAGATGGTGTTCATCGGCGGCCTCGCCCCCGCCGAGATGGGCAACCTCACCCAGGTCTTCGCCATGAGCACCGCCGAGACGCAGATGATCGCCGAGTGGTCCACCGAAGGTGGGTTCTCCTCCGAGACCGGCACCCAGGCCGTCCCCCCGGGCCGGGGCAAGTTCCTGCTGAAGATCGGGAAGAACCCCGGCACCCCCTTCGAGGTGGAGCTCACCGCCACCGAGCGCGACGTCAACAACACCAACCGCGGCTGGGAACAGCTCCGGGAGCGCCACCGCACCAGCCTGGTCGCTCTGGACAAGTCGTGAGTGCCCCCACCCGCAACCCGGACCGGCTGTGGCTGTGGATCGCGGTCGCTGTTGTGGCCGTGATTGGGCTGCTCGGGGTGCTGTGGGCAGCGGTGTACGCCGGGGCCGGCAACGCCGGACAGCCCACCCCCGGCGGCCCGGTCACCCTGGTGGTCGACCTGGCCACCGGCACCCGGGCGTGGCCCGGCGGCATCTCCACCGTCCTGGCCATCGGGGTACCGCTGCTCGTGGTCGTGCTCGCGGTGGCGTGGTGGCTGGTGTTCGGCACCACCACCAGGGCCCGCGTCGACCCGGCCGCGAAAGACCTCGCCCGGCCCCGTGACCTCGCGGGGTTGACCCCCACCGCGGTGAAGGCCTCCGCGGCGACGCTGCGTCCCGGGGCCGACCTCACCGACCCCGGCAGCTGGGGCGTCCTGCTCGGGGTCACCCTCGGTGGCCGGGTCCCGCTGCGCATGGACTGGGAGTCCGTCGCTGTGTGCGTCGCCGGGCCCCGGGTCGGCAAGTCCATGTCCCTGGCCATCCCCGCCCTGGTCGCGGCCCCCGGCCCGGCGGTGGCCACCTCCAACAAGGCCGACCTGCACGACGCCACCCGGTCGCTGCGCATGGCCCGCGGCCGGGTGTGGGTCTTCGACCCCCAGAACATCGCCAGCACCGAGCCGGCCTCGGCGTGGTGGGTAAACCTGCTCGCGTCGGTGTACAGCCCAGCCACCGCCGAACGCCTGGCCGGGCACCTCGCTGACGGCAACACCGACCCCGGCGCCACCCCGGACGCCTACTTCGAGCCCGAAGGCCGCTCCCTGCTGGCCACCTACATCCTCGCCGCCGCAGTCTCCGGTGGTGACCTGCTGCACGTCCTGCACTGGATCACCAGCGCAAGCTCCGATGTGCCGCACCGCCTGCTCGCCCAGCACGACCAGCCCGCCGCCGCCGCCACCGCCCGGCGGTACCTGGAGATCACCCCGAAGCAGCGCGACGGCCTGTTCGGCACCGCGGCCAAGATGATCCGCGTCCTCACCGAACCGGCCTACTCCCAGTGGGTCACCCCACCGGTGCGGGTCACCTTCACCGAGGACGCCGGCCGCCTGGTCGCGGTGCCGCAGGCACCGTGGCGTGACCAGGTGCCGGAGTTCGACCCGCTCGGCTTCGTCACCTCCACCGGGGACACCCTCTACGCCCTGTCCATCGAGGGGCGGGCCGCGGCGACGTCGCTGACCACCGCCCTGACCGCCATGCTGTTCGACGCCGGCCAGCTCGCCGCCACCCGCACCCCCACCCGCCGGCTGGCCACCCCGCTGCTGTTCGTCCTCGACGAGGCCGCGAACGTGTGCCGCATCCGGGCGCTGCCCGACCTGTACTCCCACTTCGGGTCCCGCGGCATGCCCGTCATCACCATCCTGCAGTCCTGGTCCCAAGGCTGCGAGGTGTTCGGCGAGGCCGGGATGCGCAAGCTCTGGTCCGCGGCCAACGCCAAGCTCTACCTCGGCGGGGTGAGCGAGGCCGGGTTCCTCCGCGACCTGTCCGCCGTCGTCGGCGAGCACGACGTCCAGCGCTGGTCCACCTCGAGTTCCCGCAACGGCGGGTCCCGCTCCCAGTCCTGGTCACGGGAGCCGATCCTGAGCGTCGCCCAGCTCCAGGCCCTCGACCGCGGCCGCGCCGTGCTGCTCACCTCCGGCAACCCGGCCGCACTCATTGCCACCGTCCCCTGGACCCACGGCCCGGATGCGGACAACATCCGGGCTTCGCTGGCCTACTGGGCACCGGACGCAGAGACCGCCGACACCCGCGTCGCACGTGGCTGGGGGCCGGCGTGAGCGGCTACGACGACGACGGACCGGTCGTCCCGGCAGCCGACGGCGACGGCCCGGGCGGTGATGGCCAGGGTGCCCGGTCGGTGCTGGCATTGACGGTGGAGCTGGGAGACGCCGTCGACCGAGCGGTGCTCAAGCGGGTGCAGACCGAGGCCGACGCCATGGCTGCGATCGCGTTCGAGGAGCTGCTGACCCCGGAGCTGTCGGTGGTCCTGCAGGAGCGGGCCCGGCAGGCCACCGCCGCGGTGCTGGACAACCGGGACGACGACCACACCGCGGAGCTCGCGGGCGCCGGCCCCTTGTTCACCACCGTGCAGGACTGGGTGGCCGGCTTCCTCGCCCGCGTCATCGTCCGGTGGCCCTCCCAGGACTTCATCTGGTGCCCACGTTGGTGGGCCCACGCCGAGGTCGTCTCCCGCCTCACCGGGCTCTGGATCACCTGGGAGCAGGCCCGGCTCGGATCCCCCGCAGACATCAACACGTGGTGGCTGCAGCAGCTCGACCCGCACCTGGCCGTCATCACCGCCCAGGGCGGACCGCTCACCGGCTGCAACCAGAACGAGGGGCACGGCGGCACCAGGGCCGGACTGCGCATCGAGCCACCACCACCCGGGACCTTCGAGTCCCCCTGAACCTGGGTGCCGGCGTCCCACCCCTTCGCCGAGCACCCCTGCCTGGGGCGCTGGTCCCATCCCCCCTGGTCCAGCGCCCCCCACCCGTCGGGTGGGGACCTTCGCCGTGCGGGCTGCGGCTGCTGTCGTGCGGGTCGTCTCAGCCGAGGGTGTCTCAGTTCCTCAGAAGTGAGACACCGGACGGCACCGCAGCAGGCCCCGTCACCGGAATGTTCTCCGGACAGGGCCTACGGGACGCGCCGGCGCTCGCCCCCTCTGTGGCCTGCCGCTATCCCGGTAGCGGTTTCTCTTGCGGGGCGGCCGGACGGGCTGAGGTGAGTGGCAACGACTACCGGGGTGGGTGGGTGTGAATCCCCGGCAGACGCACTTCTCCCGCCACCCGCCTGTCTGGTGATGGACTTTCGACCCTGGTGCGAGCACGAGGCCGGAGGTCGAATAACGCATGGAGTACGCGGGTTTGACGATGGGTGCCGACGCGGGTCGTGGCTGGGGGTGCTCGGCGTGAGCGGGGGGACGTCGCAGGAGGTGATCGAGGAGCTCAAGGTGAGCACGCGGTCGTTGGCGCAGGCTGCGCCGGCGACCTGGACCGCCTTCGCGGATCTGCATCGTGGCGCCGTGGCTGACGGTGCCCTGTCGGGGAAGGTCAAGGAGCTGATGACGCTGGCCACCGCGACGGTCAAGCCGCGCGACGGGTGCATTACCTACCACGGGAAAGCTGCCGCTCGACGGGAGGCGTTGGGGTGGCCCTGCTGATAGATGGGGGAACTGCGTCGGTGTACGCACCTCGTACGTGGGCGGCGTTCCACGAGTTCACCGAACCGCCGATAGCGCCGCCGTCGTGACGGTCGTGGGCGTTGAGTCGCTGGTGCTGGGCGAGCTCGCTCAGCGTGGGCCGGTGCTCGCCGTGGTCGCGCACCCTGACGACGAGAGCTTCGGCCTCGGCGCGGTGATCGCCGCGTTGCACGTGGAGGGCGCTGACATCCGGGTCCTGTGCCTGACCCGCGGGGAGGCCAGCACTCTCGGGGCGAGCGCTGACCTCGGGGTGGTCAGGTTGCTCGAGCTGAGGGCCGCTGCGGGCGTGTTGGGGGTGTCGGAGGTCGTCCTGGAGGACTTCGCCGACGGCGGCCTCAGCGGTGTCCCTGTAGCCACTATCGACGATGTCCTCAACGCGCAGCTGCGCGATGCGGTGACGCTGCTCGTCTTCGACGTGTCAGGGGTGACAGGCCACCCCGATCATCGGGCGGCGAGCGCTGCGGCGCTCCGGGTGGCCCGGCGTCACCACCTGGACGTCCTGGAGTGGGGCGTCACCCCCCAGGTCGCTTCCCAGCTGAACATCGAGCTTGCTACCAGCTTCGTCGCGCTGGCCGGTGATGGCGTCACCGACATCGTGGTCGACCGCACCGTCCAGCTGGCGGCCATCGCCTGCCACCAGAGCCAGGCCCACGACAACCCGGTCCTGACCCGTCGCCTCGAGCTGCAGGGCACCCTCGAACGCGTCCGCCTGCATCCCGCCGACCGGGTGCAGGGCACCGGATAACAGGTGGTACCCCGATCACCTTTGTCGGGGTACCACTTAGCCCTGTGGTGCCAGCCGGGACCAGGTCGTTGCACGCCCGGCCGGTAGTTGTCCCAATCGCTTCGCCCTGACGGTGGCGGGGCAGCGTGATCAGCGGTCAAGGCCTCGGTGGTCGGTCTCCGGCAGGGGCCAGTGGTGTCCCTGTGGTGCTGGTGGGTTGTAGGCACTGCGGTGGTAGGGGGAACCAGCGCAGTGCCTCGAAGTCCGGTGGAAGGCCGGTGGGTCCGTCGGGCACTTCCGCGGTCCGTGACGTCAGCAGGGTGCGGGCGTCGCGCACGTCATTGGCGAGGGCGTCCTCGCCGAGGGTCGCCCGGGCCGCCGGGTACCGCAGCTCACCGGTGTCGTCGTAGCGCACGTCATGCAGGCGCAGGATGGGTTGCCACGGGCCTGCGCGGTGGTGCCATAGTCCGGTGTGTGGGTCGAAGGTGTAGTCGGTGAGCAGCCGGTGGCCGTAGTGGGCCACCAGGTCGACCGCGTCGATGAGGTAGTCCCGCACGGTGTCGGAGATGAAGTAGTTGAAGTTGAGGCGGGTCCAGCCGGGTTTGATGCCCTCGCAGCCGAGCCCGATCTCGTGCCGGAAGGCGTGGGAGTGCTGGGGGTCGATGGCCAGCAGGCGGTGGCCGTACGGTCCGGCGCAGGAGCAGCCACCGCGGGTCTGGATGCCGAACAGGTCGTTGAGCAGGGCAACGACGAAGTTGTGGTGCAGGTAGCGCCCGCCGCCGGCCCGCAGGCGGAAGGAGACGATGGACAGTCTCCGGGCCTGGGAGTGGCCGAGGATGTCGATGTCGGGGTTGCTCTGCCACCGTTGCAACGCGTGGCGCCACAGGCGCGTCTCTCGTTGCTCGATGAGGTCGGTGCCCACGGCGTCCTTGAGGGCGAACACCAGCCCGGCGCGGATCGACTCGATGATCGCCGGGGTGCCGCCCTCCTCCCGGGCCACGGGGTCGTCGAGGTAGCGATGGCCCGTCGGGTCCACGAACGCCACCGTGCCGCCACCAGGCGCGGTGGGCACGCTGTTGCCCACCAGCTCTCGGCGCACCACCAGGACCCCGGGGGTCTGCGGGCCACCGACGAACTTGTGCGGGGAGAGGAACACCGCGTCCTTGTGGTCGTCGGCCCCCAGGCCGCTGCTGCGCACCCGGATGGGGACGTAGGGCCCGGCGGCGGCGTAGTCCCAGAAGGACAGTGCGCCGTGCTTGTGGAGCAGGGCGGCGACCCGTTCGGTGTCGGTGAGCACACCGGTGACGTTCGATGCGGCGGAGAAGCTCCCGATGAGCAGCGGCCGGTCGGCGTACTCGGTGAGCCGTTCGGCCAGCTGAACCAGGTCGATGTGGCCGTCGGGGTCCTCGTCGATGACGATGACGTCGGCGATGGACTCCCGCCACGGCAGCTCGTTGGAGTGGTGCTCGTAGGGGCCCAGGAACACCACCGGACGCTGGTGTGCGGGGATCCGCTCACCCAACCGGTAGCGCTCGTCGAGGCCCGCGGGAAGGCGGAGCTCGAGGATGCCCACGAGCTTGTTGACCGCCGCGGTGGCCCCCGACCCGCAGAAGATCACCACGTCGTCCTCAGTGCCCCCGACCGCGTCGTGGATGAGCCGCCGGGCGTCCTCCCGCAGCTGCGAGGTCTGCAGCCCGGTGCCGGAGCTCTCGGTGTGGGTGTTGGCGTACCGCGGGAGCACCTGGTGGCGCAGGAAGTCCTCCAGGAAGTCCAGTGACCGCCCCGAGGCGGTGTAGTCGGCGTACACGATCTGACGCCGGCCATAGGGACCGTCCACCACCTCACCCTCACCCAGGACCCCACCCCGGATTCGCTCCACCAACGGTGAGCTCGGTGCCGGACCCGAGCAAGAGGTGCCCCCTGACCGCAGCCCGAGCCCCGCCGCACCGTCGTCGGTGGCGTACGGGCCCCGGCCCCAAGTTGGGTCAGAGACGACGGTGGTGTCCACCTCGGCGTTGGTCAGATCGGCGGGTGGAGCAGTCCAAGCCCCGGCGGGTGCGGTGAGGGCGGAATCTTGTCTGGGCGTCGCCATGGTTCAAGCCTGCCCCCGGTGGGGTTCGAGCAGCAGGGACCAACGACACCCACCACAGGGGTCGTGCGAACCACGCAGGGTGGGGATCCTTGGGCCCGCTGCGCGGGGTGGTCGGCGACCAGACCCGGTGTCATGACCAGGACAGTGCGAGACCAGGCCGTGGTGGTAGGCGTCGACGGATCGGAGAGCGCGGACCGGGCGGTGCGGTGGGGTGCTACCGAGGCGGCTCGCCACCACGTGGGTCTGCTTACGGTGGACATCAGCTGACGTCGAGCTCCTGGTGCATGCCGTCGCTGTAGTGGTTGGCGAGGTTGCACACCATCTCGTAGTGGCCGGCGGGCAAGGTGACGTTGACCCAGGACGCGCTGCCGGAGGTGATGCCGTCACCGGCACCGTTCCCGCAGCTGGTGGAGGCTTCGCCGAGCGCGCCGTCCTCGGTGACCTTGCCGTCAGCACCGACGGTGCGTTGACCCGCACCCGCCCCGGCGTCCAACGGCAAGATGATGAGTTCGTGGGTGCGCCAGCCCCGGTTGTCCACGACGAAGCTGACCTGCCCGGCCGGCACGCTCACCGGGGTGGCCTGCAGCATCATCTGCGCACCCGCTGGCGCGGTCCCGCCCATCGTGGTGTTCATCCCCATGTCGCCCAGGGTCACGGTGACGGTGCTGCCAGGAAGCGATGTCGGCCGCGACGAGCACGAGGCTGCAGAGGACTGGTAACCCCCACCGCCCATGCCGCCGCCGCCCGAGCCCCCACCGCCCATGCCGCCGCCGCCCGAGCCCCCACTGCTCGTGTCGCTGCCAGCGCCGCCCATCAGGGAGCTGCCCGATCCCTGCGAGGGACTCGAGCAGCCCGTGAGAACAACTCCACCCACCACCGCGACCACGACAGACGTCCTCACCCGGCGCCAAGACCACAGTCCATCCATGGCTCCACCTCACCGGGGCATGCGCATCACCGGAAGAGACGGAGGTCCCGGCGACCCGCGACCAACGGTCCCTCCAGGGTTTACCTGCCAGTCCACAACCCGGGCTCGGGTACTGAGCGCGAGATCACCGTCGGAGCCCAGGTCCCCTACGTGCGCCTTCCGCGCGAGGTGGACCTCGTTCGCGAGGTCAGGCTCGTGCTGCAGCTTGAGCACCACCTCAACATCCCGAGGTGTCCGCGAGACGATGGGCGGCGGCGTAGGCGCTCGAGGACGTAGGACGCCGGGCAGCTACCGGTGGCCACCAGCAGAAGCTGGTTGACCTCCACGAGGCCGGCGACCACGAGGAACCGCGGGCTGACGGTCGCGGCCAGTACGGCGGTTCCCAGCGTGACCGTCCCCGCCATCGCGAGCGGCATGCAAGTGGTGGGCTATCCGGCGGTGGTGCTGCACCGCGTGGTCGGGGGTCTCCTGGTGGTGGCATTTCAGCGGTGTGCCGCGACAGGCACCCACAAACTCCCCATGCGGTACGTCGGTGGGGCTGTACCCCATGGGTTGGGGGTGTTGGCCGTGCGGTCGTCGGTGCTGTCGGGTCCCGACCAGGGGTGCACCCCGCCGTGTGGTCGCGCCTCGTCACCAGGACGCACGAGAACGTCCACCGGTGTAGTCGGTGGGCGGCGACCCTCCGTCACGTCGGGTGCCGCACGGCGGTAGCGGGGATGGACGGGTCGTACTGTCTCCGACGGCCGAGAGGAGTGCGCATGCTCACCCCCTGCTTCCGCACCCCACTTCAGCGCACTTGAGCGGGGCTCAGCTCCGGGAGGGGCGGGCGGGGTCGGGGGTGGCTTCCCGCACCGCCCACGTGTTGGGCCGTGCTGGGTGGGAGTCATTGGCGACGTCGAGCTCGTGCTCGAGCTCGAGCAGGGTCTCGACGCGGCTGGGGGGCGGTGGGTCGTTCGTGGGTGTTGGCATGGTCCCTCCTTGCGGGGTCGGATCGGGTTCCACGGTGCTCGTGTGGCCGCCCCGGGGCCAGGGTCGTTGGACCTCGTCCGGCCTGCGGGGTGGGGCTGGTCAGCCGGCGAGGGTGGCGAGGGCGGCGTCGAGGCGGGTGGTGGCCTCGTCGGCGAGGGCGGCCATCGCGGGCAGGTCAGTGACCGAGGCCATCAGCTGCGGGTCGAGGAAGGAGACGATGGAGCCCTCCCCGTCCCCGCGGACGACCACGTTGCAGGGCAGCAGGACCCCGGTGGAGCGGTCGGCGTCGATGGCCTGTTCGGCCAGCGCCGGGTTGCAGGCGCCGAGGATGACGTAGGGCTCCATGTTCTTGTCCCGCTTGGCCTTCATGGTGGCCTGCACGTCGATCTCAGTGAGGATCCCGAAGCCCTGCTCGGCGAGGGCGGTGGTGGTGGCGGCGACGGCCTCGGCGAACGGGAGCTCGACGGAGACGCTGTTCTGGTAGCTGGTCACGGTGGGCCTCTCGGTGTGGTGGGCGTGCTCGGGTTCGTGCTCAGGCGAGGGAGAGGAAGAGGCGCTCGAGCTCGGCCTGGTCGACGGCGCGGGTGCCCACGTCCTCGAGCAGGCACTGCTCCAGACCCGTCGCGATGATCTTGAACCCCGCCTTGTCCAGGGCCTTGGAGGCCGCGGCGAGCTGGGTGACCACCTTGGAGCAGTCCTGACCCTCCTCGATCATGCGGATCACCCCGCCGACCTGACCCTGGACCCGCTTCAGGCGGGCCAGCACATCGGTCAGCTGGTCGGTGTCGATGTCCACGGTCCGCTCCGTCCCTGGTACCCCCATGGGTACCTCTCCACGCGACTGTAGCGCTAGGGCCGGAGGTCCTGTTCCTGCGAACCGGTACCCCCCAGGGTACTGCTACGTTTGACGGCAGCGGGTACCCCCACCCGTATCCCGATCGTGGAGGAGAACGTCGTGAGCAGCGCAACCACCCTGGTGACGGACCCGTCGCCCGGCCCCGATCCGTCGGGGCCGGGCGTGCGCACCGAGGGTGTGCTGGCCCGGCTCGGGCGGACCATGGCGCTGCGGGCGCGGTGGGTGTTCAGCGTGTGGCTGATCGCCCTGGTGGCGCTGGGTGCGCTGGCCCCGTCGGTGTTCAGCTCGCTGGCGGGGGCGGGGTGGCAGGCGAACGGTTCGGAGTCCGTCGCCGTGCGGGAGCTGGCCCAGGCCCACTTTGGTGGGGCGTCCTCGGCCGCCGTGCAGCTGGTGGTGCACTCCGACACCGCAGTGGTGACCGACCCGGCCGTGCAGGACGTGCTGACCCGGGCGACGGCGGTGTTCGCCGCCGACCCCCGCTTCGGGCAGGTCGTTGCGCCGCAGCCCGGGGCCACGATCTCCGCCGACGGTCACACCGGGATCCTGATGGCCGGGGCCACGGGCACCACCGACGACATGGTGAAGGCCGTCGACGACGTGAAGGACCGCCTCACCGCACTGTCGGGCAACGGGATCGACGTCTACCCCACGGGCGCCTCCGCACTGTGGTCGGACTTCAACGCCGCCAACCACGACGCGATGATCACCGCAGAGCTGTTCTCCTGGCCGGTGACCCTGGCGATCATGGTGGTCGCCTTCGGCTCCCTGGTGGCCGCGGGCCTGCCGCTGCTGCTCACCCTGGCCGGGCTCGTCGCCTCCGCCGGTGGGCTGGTGCTGCTCAACACCGTCACCCCGATCTCGGTGTGGGCGATGAACTTCGCGATGATGTTCGCCCTCGCCCTGGGCATCGACTACGCCCTGTTCCTGGTGGCCCGCTTCCGCGACGCCCTGAGCCGCTCCGGCGACCGGGAGCAGGCCGTGGCCGAGACGATGGACACCGCGGGCAAGGCCGTCGTGCTCTCCGGGCTCACCGTGCTGGTCAGCCTCTCGGCCGTGCTGCTCGTGCCCGCCCCGGCCGTCCGGACCATGGCCGTCGGCATCATGCTCGCAGTCGCCTTCGTGCTGCTGGCGACGCTGACGCTGCTCCCGGCCGCCCTGGGTCGGCTGGGGGAGAAGGTCAACGCCGGGTCCCTGCCGCACGCCCGCCGTCAGGTCCACCGCTCCCCGCGGTTCGCCTCCTGGGGCCGGCTGCTGCACGCCCACCCGTGGCCCTTCGCCCTCGGCGCGCTCGGGGTCCTCGTCGCCCTGACCGTCCCGGTGTTCGGCCTCAAGGTCGCCATGCCCTCGATCCAGGTGGTGCCCGCGGACTCCGCGGTCCGCCAGGGCTACGACCTCGTCCAGGCCGGCTTCGGCCAGGGGGCACCCGGCCAGCTGCAGATCATCGCCCCCGCCACCCAGGCCGACGCCGTCGCGGCGGCCGCACGGGCGGTCCCGGGCATCGCGATGGTCGGCCCCGCCCAGGCCGCACAGGACGGGTCCGGGCTCGTGCTGCTCTCCGCAGTCCCCAACGTCGACCCCTCCGCCCCCGCCATGGGGGGCATCCTCGACCAGCTCAGGGCCGACCTGCCCACCGATGCGCTGGTCGGTGGGGCGCCGGCGGAGAACCTCGACCTGCAGTCCGCCCTGAACACCTACCTGCCGATCGTGGTCACCGTGATCCTCGTGCTCGGGTTCCTGCTGCTGCTCGTGGCCCTGCAGGCCCCCCTGATCGCCCTGCTGGGCACCCTGGTCAGCCTGCTCTCCACCGGTGCCGCGTTCGGCGTCGCCAAGCTCGTGTTCCAGGACGGGCACGGTTCCGGGCTGCTCGGGTTCACCCCGCAGGGCTTCCTCGACGGCTGGGGCCCGGTGTTCTTCTTCGCGATGATCTTCGCGATCGCCATGGACTACACCGTGTTCCTGCTCTCCACCGCCAAGGAGCACTACGAGCGCACCGGGGACCCCGAGGTCGCCGGAGTCGACGGGCTCGCCCACTCCGGGCGGGTCATCCTCGCCGCCGCCGCCGTGATGGTCGCGGTGTTCTTCTCCTTCGCCCTGGCCGACCCGCTGCCCCCCAAGGAGATGGGCGTCATCCTCGGCGTCGCCGTCCTGCTCGACGCCGGACTCGTCCGGCTCATCCTGCTGCCGGTGCTGCTGCGCCTGACCGGGCACGCCGCCTGGTGGTCCCCGCCCTGGCTGCGCCGCGTCCTGCCCACCATCCGCTTCTCCCACACCTGAACCCACGAGAGGACCACCACCATGTGCCGAGCAACCCCCTGCACGACGTGCGGCAAGACCACCTGGGCCGGCTGCGGCCAACACGTCGACACCGTCATGGCCCGCGTCCCGGCCGCGCAACGCTGCACCTGCGACCGCACCACCCCGGCACCGTCACTGCTGCGCCGGTGGCTCACCCGAGGCTGAGCAGCCGGCCAGCCGGTGGGCGAGGTCCCCGACGCCGCGCGGCGGCGGCCTCGCCGAGCTCACCTCCTCATGACCAGCAGATGCTGGTACCGCAGCACCAGGATCCGCCCGCCGCCGGGGCCTGAGACCCCGTTCCTGGGGTTCTGGTCCCCGGCGTCGTGTGGCCGCCGCCGAGAGTGCTCGCAGCGGTCCCCGTGCTGGGTCGCGGGTCGGATGGCCGCGGTGGGTGGGACGTTGGGCCCTGCCCCGGGGAGGTGGCTGTCCGACACGGTGGGAAGGGCAGGGAGCGCCGAGGGCGTGCCCTGAACGCGAGGAGGTTAGGGATGTTCTGGTACGGCAACGACGGTGGTTACGGCGGCGGTGGGGGTGTCGTGGTCATGGTGGTGGGCATGCTGCTGTTCTGGGGGCTGGTGATCGCCGGCATCGCTCTGCTCCTGCGGCGCCCGCACCGGGAAGCGGGCGGGATGGTCCCCGCCCACCGCAGCGCCCAGCAGGTCCTCGCTGAGCGGTTCGCCCGCGGCGAGATCGACGAGGGTGAGTTCACCGCCCGCCTGTCCGCCCTTCACGGCCCGAAGAAGCTCTGACCGCGTGCACCCGGCGCTCTGATCGACCGGCCCCGGCAAGGTCCGCCTCGCGCAGGCCGTCCGATCGAACACCCAGGGCCTCGTGGCCCTGCCACAGACAGGAACACGATGCTCGGAGCTGGTCGCACTGCCGCCACCAACATGGACAAGCAGGGCTTTGGGGACCTCGACGCAGCAGCCAAGTCCCGCTACGCGGTGCCGCTGCGCTTCACGCCCGCGCTCGGCACGGCCCTGATCGTGGTCGGCCTGGTGTTGCAGTCCCCGCTCTGGCTGGCCGCTGTCGCGGTGATAGCCCTGAGCGGTGTCCTGCTGCCCGAGGCCATGGTCCTCGACCTCGTCTACAACCACGGCGTCCGGCACCTGTTCGGCGGCCCAGCACTACCCCCGACACCACCACCACGACGGTTCTCCTACGCCCTGTCCGCCACCCTGCTGGCTGGTTCGGCGCTCGCCTTCACCCTTGGCCTCCCGGCGTGGGGATACCTCCTCGGAGGCGCCGTCGCCGTCGGCGGCACGATCCTCACCCTCACGCTGTGGTGCCTCGGATCGTGGATCTACCGGCTGATCCCCGGACGCACACCAGCAACCACCACGAACCCGAGGTAGCCGCACACGCCGGCAACGACACCACCTCGACGACTGGACGACTGGACGTCCCTGCTCGTGTTCCTCGCCACCGTCACCGTCCGGCTGTGGCCCGCCTACGTCGCGGTGCGGGCCGGGACATCGCTGTGACCGACCCGGCGCCCACCACTCCCGACGCCCGCCAGAGCGCGGACCCTGCAAACACAGAAGGAGTGACGTGACCCAGCTCGTGATCGACGCAGTGCATCCGTTCGCGCTCGCTGGGCCGGATGGTCCGGTGACAGTGCTCGCAGGCCCGGGGGGTCCGGGAGGCCTGGTGGGCGTAGGGGGCGGGTTCGGCAGCATCACTGCCCTGCTGGTGGTGTTCGCGGTGGTCGCTCTGCTGGCGGTGGTGGCCCGGTTGACGACCTCCCGCCGCCGTGGTCGCGGCCGCGGCACCGGCACCGGAGTGGCTGAGCTCGACCAGCGAGACGTGCGGAGGGGTGGGTCGTCGTGATGGGTGGGTTCGGGATGGGTGTCGGGTGGCTGTTCGGGCTGCTGGTGCTGGCCGGGGTGGTGGCGTTGGTGGTGGTCGGGGTGCGCGCAGCGCGCGGCGGGATCGGGGGTGGACCCATCCGGTCGACGCCCGCCGACCGATCAGCGGGAGCACGGCAGATCCTGGAGCAGCGGTACGCCCGGGGTGAGCTCAGCACCGAGGAGTACCAGGAACGACGCGAGACCCTCGGCGGCGGCTCGTGACCGGGGCCATCAGCCGCCGGAGCTTCCTTCTCGTTGGTGGCGCCGGAGTCGTTGCCACCGCGGTCGGCGGCATCGGACGGGTCCGCTCGTCCGGGTCGGGCTTCGACCCGGTCGTCGGTGGGCCGCTGCGGTCGCCCCCGGTGCTGGCCAGCTCGGGTGGGGTGCTGGTGGCCACGTTGGAGGCGGCGCGGTCCCAGCTACCGGTGGCCGGTCGGGTGGTGACCGCACTGGGGTACAACGGTGGGCTGCCGGGCCCGACGCTGCGGGTGCACCCCGGTGACCTGGTGGGGGTGAGCCTGGTCAACCGGTTGGACGTGCCGACGAACCTGCACGTGCACGGCCTGACCGTGTCACCCGAGGGCAACGGGGACAACGTGTTCCGGCGGGTGGCCCCGGGGGAGACCGGGCAGTACGAGTACCGGCTGCCGGCGGATCACCCACCGGGGGTCTTCTGGTACCACCCGCACGTGCACGGGGCGGTCGCCGACCAGGTCTTCGGTGGCCTCTACGGCGCGATCATCGTCGAGGACCCCGCCGCCAGCGCGATCGCGGCCCGGGACGAGGTGATGGTCATCTCCGACACCACCATCGACGGCGGCGAGGTCTCCGGGTCGGTGTCGGCGATGCAGCGGATGCGTGGGCGGGAGGGTGAGCTGCTGCTGCTCAACGGACAGGCCAGCCCGACGATCGCTGCGCGCCCCGGGGAGCGGGTGCGGTGGCGGGTGGTCAACGCGTGCGCGTCCCGCTACGTGACCCTGCAGCTCGAGGGTCACCGGTTCGGCGTGCTCGGGGTCGACTCCGGGCGCACCGCGGCGCCGCAGGACACCGAGCAGGTGACCCTCGCCCCGGGCAACCGGGCCGACCTCCTGATCACCGCCGCCGCCGGGCGCAGCGTGCTGCGCGCCCTTCCCCACGACCGGGGCGGGTCGATGATGGGCGGCACGAGCACCGGGCAGGCGACGACGCTGGCCACCCTGGAGGTGACCGGTGAGCAGGCCGCCGCACCGTCGCCGGTGCCCGTGCAGCCGGTGCCCACCGACCTGCGGGGTGCCCAGATCTCCGGGCGACGCACCCTGACCTTCGCCATGGGCATGGGCATGGGGATGGGTGGCGGTATGACGGCCACCATCGACGGGGCGACGTTCGACCCGCGGCGGGTCGATCAGGATCCCCGCTCGGGCACCGTGGAGGAGTGGGTGCTGCGCAACACCTCGACCCTGAGCCACCCGGTGCACCTGCACGTCTGGCCGATGCAGGTCGTCAGCCAGGACGGCACCCTGGTGGCGGGCGTCGTCGTCCGGGACGTCGTCGACGTCCCGGCCGGCGCCAGCGTCACGGTGCGCATCGCGTTCACCGGACCGGTGGGTCGCACCGTCTACCACTGCCACATCCTCGACCACGAGGATGCCGGGATGATGGGCGTCGTCGACGTCCGTTGAGCCATCGATTATCGGGATGCCTCAGCGTGTGGGTCCGGCGCGGGCAGGGCATGGAGGTCTCGTCGCATGATGAGGCGTGGCATGCCGCTCGCTACGGCACCGGTGGTGCCCACGACTCGAAATCCGGCGCGTTCGAACATTGACCTGGTCCCAACGAACGCCATCGTCAGATCCATCCGATCCGGAGGGTCGACCGGATGCGCCTCTACTGCTGGCGCTCCATGGGAGGCGGCGTAGGCAACCGCACCTTCGAGCAGGGGTGCCGTCACACCTTGTCGGCGATGACCGGAGCGGACGACAACGCACACGATGCTCCACACCGGCAGGTCATCGATGGGGCGGATGAGACGGGAGTGTGCCAGCCGCGAGATCTCGGTGCGGGGGCCGATGTTGCACCATCCGACCGGCTCGCCGTCCCGGTAGATCACGACTCCTGGCGGATGATCACGCTCGCACAGGGACCGCATGGCCTGCTCACGGCTCCCGCCGCCAAGTTCCTCGATCTCACCAGCCCGCAGCCGATGCGACAGACACCAGCAATGGTTAGCACGGCGGGTGCGGTTGATGACGTCAGCAAAGTCCTCAAAGCGATCCGGTGTCAGCGGATGCGTCTCCCAAGTCACGCTGCCACTCCACCACGGCCCGCCGACACTGGAGGCGGATCCGGCGACCGGGACGTCTTGAGCGTCGGTGGCGGCCAAGCCCAGGTTGATCCTGGACTCGCGCTTGACCTTGACGCTGCGGCAACTTCTAGCGTCGGCTGTGACCGGCACCAAGCCGGTCGGGAGGACGGGTGAGATGACCTGGTCGATCACCGAGGTGGCCCGGATGTCGAAGGTGACGTCTCGGACGCTGCGGCACTACGACCAGATCGGTCTGCTCACGCCGGCGCACGTCAGCAGCAACGGCTACCGCTACTACGAGCAGGAGCAGCTGCTCAGACTGCAGCGCGTGTTGCTGCTGCGCGAGCTCGGCCTCGGGCTCACCGCGATCGCGGCGGTGCTGGGCGGCGAACAGGACCAGGTTGAGGCGCTGCGCGTGCACGAGCAGGACCTGCGCTCCGAGGGTGCCCGGCTGGCCCGGCTCGCCGACACCGTCTCCCGCACCAGCACGCAGATCCGAGGAGGAGAGCAGATGAGCGCCGACGAGATGTTCGAAGGCTTCACCGCCCGGCAGGCCCGCTACGAGGAGAAGCTGGTCACCGAGCACGGCGAAGGCGTGCGCGAGCACTTCCGCAGCGCCAAGACGACCACGAAGGACTGGGGCAAGGCGGAGTACGCCGACGCCGAACACCGCCAGGTCGAGCTCGACGACCGGATGATCACGGTCATGCGGTCCGGGGCAGCACCGGATTCCGCCGCGGCCCAGGACGTGATTGCCGACCACCACGCCGAGATCAGCAGGTTCTGGACCCCGAACCGGGAGAGCTACACCGGCCTGGGGCGCACCTACGTCCAAGACCCGCAGTTCAAGACCAGGTACGACGCCAAGGCGCCAGGGCTCGCGAAGTTCCTGCGCGACGCCATCACCGGCTACGCGGCGCAGCACCTCACCTGAGGTCACAAGGCTCTCGACGCGCCAAGTACCTCACTAACGAAGTGGTCGAGAGCCGAGTCGGCCGTCCGGCAGCCGATCGACCAGCGGTCGGCGGCAGGCTCTCCCGTCAGCCCGCGTCGAGCTCGGCGATGAGACGCTTCGCCGCGGTGTTCCGGTAGGAGGCGTCGATAAGCTCCCGCACCTGCGGCCAGGCCGCCCTGTCGGCAGTGAGGTCGACGCCGATCCAGCCGTGGCTGCCGAGGTATCCTGGTACGTACGTCCGGGAGTCCGCGACGAGTGCCGCGCGCTCGTTCGCGTCTGGCAGCACCAGCAGCAACTGGTGGTGCTCGACCCAGACGCCGTCGACCTTCACCGATCCGCCGTAGTAGGCGAACACTTTCGTCGTGAAGAACGTCGGCCGCCCGTGCGAGATCTTCTCGGCGCTGCCCGGAAAGTCGAGCGCGAGCTGCCGAACCCGGGCGAGCACCGGGTCGTCGTCGCCGAACATGATCGGGTGGCCCACGCCGTGACTGTAGGCAGGTGCCAGCGGCCAGTCGATGGCCGCCGCACCAACCACGTGGGTGTGAGCCCCCGGGCACGCGGGGACGGCTACGGCTACGCCCTGCTCGCCGAGGAGTGGCACACAGCCCACGCGCTCACGCACCCTGAGGACTCCGAATACCGATCGCGCCGTGGCGCCTCCAGGGCCTGGCCGGCCCCCCTTTTGCGCCGGTGGGTTCGACGCGGCGAGCGAACGGATGCTTCCGCGGCTTCGTGGTGCTAAGTGACGTGGAACTCGATGCGGTAGACGAGCGTCTCGTCGGTGATCGGGCCGGCGTGAGCGGCGCGACTACGAAGCGTCTCCAGATCGCACTCACCTGCGCGTCGGACATCCTCGGACGTCACAGCAGAGAAGGGCAGCAGCTCGACGGAGTCGATCTCGATGACGACACCGGCGGTCGCGTATCGACCGCCGACCTTGACCTTCAGGCGGCTCCAGAGGCGGATCGAGACAGTAATTTCGCCCCCGGCCACAGGCTCTCGCAGCTCGTGAGCAAACATCACAGTTCGAGGCTACTGAGGACGCCGTCCGTCGCCAACGACCTCAACTAACAGCGTTGAGCGCGTCCCGACAGCCCAACCCTCGATGGTTTGGGTTCAGGTGGACGCCGGGGTTCGGCGGGCGGACCGGTCGGCCTGGAGGGCGACTGCAACCACGCGGGGCACGTGGGGGTTGATGTCAGTTCCGAGGGCGGCCAGCTGCCGCACCAGCGAGCTGGAGATGTGGCTGGTGTCGTGACCGGCGGGCAGGAACAGGGTCTGGATACCCCCGAGGTCGTGGTTGGCGTGCGCCATCGGGATCTCGTGCGCGGCGTCGGTCGATGAGCGCAGGCCCCTCACGATGGTCGCGGCGCCGACGTCGAGGCAGTAGTCGACGAGCAGGCCGGAGGTGAGTACGTCGACCACAACGTCGCCCGCGACGCCGGCGTCCGTGAGCGCTGTGCGGACGAGGTCTGCGCGGACGTCGGTCGGCAGCAAGGCGCTCTTGCCCGGGTTGTGGGTAACAAGGACCTGGACGCGGTCGAACAGGGCCGCGGTTCTGACGATGACGTCGACGTGGCCGAGGGTCACCGGGTCGAACGACCCGGGCACGACGGCGACGCGCAGCATGGGGTCACGGTATCGCCGGGCGCTTCGTCGCCCTCGGACTCCAAGGCCATCCACCCCCGAGCGGCTCGCAAGCCGACCCTGTTCCGGTCACCGATCGGTGCCCCGGGCACCCCGCCGAAGAGCGCACCGGTGGGTCCTTCCTCGGCCGCCGGTTCGGTCGCCGCTGACCTGCCCCACCCTGCTGGGTGACCCGGACCCCGATCCCGGTGACGATGCCCAACGCCACCGCTCATGCCGTTACGTCCACGTCGGACGAGAGCCCTGTTGATGCGCGGCGCAGCGAAGACCAGTACCGCAGGGCCGCCCGAGGTACTGGTCTTCGCTGCGCCGCGGCCGGGGCTGAGCTTTCTCCTACGACGTGACGGGGTTCGGCGACGTCAAGGCGGGTGCGGGTGCGGGCGCTGTTCGCCGGGTCAGCTCCAGTAGGTGAGAGCGGAGAGGCGCCGCTCGTACTCCTCGTCGTCGATCTCACCGGCGGCGTAGCGCTCACGCAGTCGCGTGAGTGCCGGGTCGCCGGACGGAGTGGCCGTGCGCGGGAGGGCCGTGTGCGGGAGGGCCGTGTGCGGGAGGGCCGTGCGATGGGGTCGTGGGGCTGCGAGCCGGTGGTAGAGCCGGACTCCGCCGACCACCACCACCGCAAGGGCGGCCAGCATGACGAGGGACACGAGGAGTCCGAGAGAGCTACTTCCGTTCATCATCATGAGTTGCTCTCCTGCTCGATGGGCGGGTGCGGCTGGACACGGTGGGTGGGTAGGACGTTCCGGGGCACTGGGCGGGCCCGGTGCCGGCACCACGGATCTGATCCGCCGTCACCGCTCTTCGTCCTGTAGAGTTCCGTATGTACGGACATATTCTACCGCTGTTGGAGGTTGACGTGCACGTCGAGACCATCGAGACCCCGTCGCTGGGTGACCGCTCCTACCTTGTCCATGATGGTCGGGTTGCCCTGGTGGTGGACCCGCAGCGCGACGTGGACCGGGTCCTGGATGCCGCGGAGACGGCGGGGGTGCGGATCGGGTGCGTGGCCGAGACCCACATGCACAACGACTACGTGACCGGTGGTCTCGTGCTGGCCACCGACCTCGGGGTGGACTACCTGGTCAACGCCGCGGACCCGGTGGCCTTCGCCCGGCGTGGGGTCACCGGCGGTGAGGTGGTGCAGGTGGGGGAGCTGCGGGTCGAGGTCGTCGCCACCCCCGGGCACACCGAGACCCACCTGTCCTTCGTGGTCACCCACGACGGTCAGGAGGCCGTGTTCTCCGGCGGCAGCCTGCTCTTCGGCTCGGTCGGGCGCACCGACCTGCTCGGACCCGACCTGACCCAGCAGCTGACCCACGCCCAGTTCCACTCCGTGCGGGCCATCGCCGCCGCGGCCGCGGAGGACGCCGAGCTCTACCCCACCCACGGGTTCGGCTCCTTCTGCTCCTCGGGCCCGGCCACCGGTGCGAACCACTCCACGGTGGGGGAGCAGGTCCGCACCAACCACGCCTTTACCACCACCGACGAGGACACCTTCGTCACCGACCTCATCAACGGTCTCGCCGCCTACCCCACCTACTACGCGCACATGGGCCCAGCCAACGCCGCGGGACCGGGCCCGGCGGACCTGAGCGTGCCGGCCCCGCTGACCGCGGCCGAGCTGCGCCGCCGGCTGGACGACGGGGGGTGGGTGGTGGACCTGCGCACCCGCACCACCTTCGCCGACGGCCACCTCGCAGGCGCCCTGAACGTGGAGATGGGCGGCAGCTTCGTGACCTACCTGGGCTGGACCCTGCCCTACGACCAGCCGATCACCCTGCTGGGCAGCGAGGACGACGTCCGCGAAGGAGTCCGCGAGCTGGCCCGCATCGGCCTCGACCACCCGACCGCGGCCATCGGCGACGACCCGAACACCCTGGCCGGGGACCACCGGCTGAGCTCCTACCGCCGGGTCGGGTGGGCCGAGGTCGCCGCCGAGACCCCCACGGTGATCCTCGACGTCCGCCGCACCGACGAGTACGCCGACGGGCACCTCCCTGGTGCGGTCAACATCCCCCTGTCCGACCTGCTGGAGCGGATCGCCGACGTGCCCGACGGGCAGGTGTGGGTGCACTGCGCGTCCGGGTTCCGCTCCTCCATCGGGGCGAGCATCCTCGACCGCGCCGGCCGCCACCCCGTCTACATCGACGCCAGCTTCGACGACGCCGCCGCCGCCGGGCTCACCATCGAGACTGTCCAACCCGCCGGCTGAGTCCGATCTCCCGACCCTACGATGCTGGTTGTACGAGCAACAGAACACAGTGACGTCACTTGTCCGGAGACCCGATGACCCGCTCCACCACGCCGGCACCGCTCGACCGAACGAGTCCTCTCCCGCTGTGGGCCCAGCTGCTCGACGAACTGCGCCGCCGGCTCCGCGCCGGGGCCTTCGGGGAGGCGTTCCCGGGCGAGTTGGAGCTCGTCACCGACTACGGGGTGTCCCGGCACACCGTCCGGGAGGCGCTGCGCCGACTGCGGGACGAGGGCGTGCTCGACTCCTCCCGGGGCCGGGGCACCCGCGTGCGACGGACCGCGATCGAGCAACCCCTCGGCAGCATCTACAGCCTGTTCCGTCAGGTCGAGAGCCAGGGGATGACGCAGGAGAGCATCGTCCTGGACCAGGGCCGGGTCGAGAACTCCGACGCTGCCACCGCCCTCGGGTTGGCCGAGGACGCCGAGCTGTTCCACCTCGAGCGGATCCGCTGCGCCGACGGGGCACCGCTGGCCCACGACCAGGTGTGGCTGCCCTGGGAGCTGGGCAGTGCCCTGATGGAAGCTGACTTCACCCACGCCGCCCTCTACGACGAGCTCGCCACTCGGTGCGCAGTGCGCATCACCCAAGGTCGGGAGCAGATCTCCGCGGTCGTCCCCACCCCGGCGCAACGCACGCAGCTCGCCGTGCCCCGGGGGAGTGCGTGCTTCGCCATCGAACGGACCGGCAGCACCACACGCACCCCGGTGGAGCACCGCCGCTCCCTGATCCGGGCCGACGTGTTCTCGTTGCTCGCGGAATGGTCACCCCGGGGGTACTCGCTGAACTCCGCCACCTCCCGCCACGGCTGACGGCGCTCGCGGGCACCGGTGCAGGGACACCCACCGCAGTAGCGGCGCTCGGCGCTACGCCGAGCGGCCGAACCCGCCGTCCCCAGACCCACGCTGCCCCGCCCGGCCACGGCCACGTCGTCGTCTGCTCCGGGACTGGGGTCGCCGTGCAGGTCCGCACCGCGCTGCTGCAGGTGCACCACTGTCAGGTCAAGACGGGGGACAGGTCGTCAGAGGAGGTCGATGGCGGCACGGACGGCAGGCACCGCGAGCACGGCCCAGGGGGCGACGGTGATGCCCGCGGCCACCACCACCGCGGTCGCCCCGGTGCGGCGATGGGACGCACTGGGGGCGAGCAGGGCCTCCACGCGGGCATAGACCTCGTGAGTGGCTGCGCCCAGGACGCCGGCGTCGGGACGGGAGCCACCGGAAGCCATGGCGACAAGGGCACCCGCGACGACGCGGGGTCCCCACCGTGCGGCGGCGCTCTCGTCGGCGATCCGCTCGCAGGCGAGCTTGAGCCCGGCGTCGGCGTCGGCGAGCAGGCGCACACCGGGGAAGGCCCGGTGCAGGGTGCCCGACACTGCGGTAGCCAGGTGGTGGTGTCCACGCTGGTGGGCCTGCTCGTGGGCCAGGACTGCGGCGAGGGCATCGGTGGGCAGCAGCGCGACGGTGGCGGAGCTCAGGACCACGAGGCCCGCCCTGCCGGGCAGGCAGACCGCGAGGCACTCGGGGTCCTCGACCACCACGGCGGACCTCCCGCCTGGCATCGCGGTGCGGACCCCGTGCTGCGCGAGCCACAGGTGCAGGCCCTGACGTGCCCGCCGCCGACCGCGCGTGGTGGAGACGACCGCCCAGGCCAGACGTCCGGTCAGGGCCACCGCGGTGAGCAGACCGGCGGCGGGTGGTACGTCGACCGTGAAGCCCTGCCCGTAGGTGAGGCGCCAGGCGGAGAGGGCGTGCCGCAGCGGCCCGACGAGCTCCCACCCGCCTGTGGACCACCCGGCGGCAGCGACCGCGGTGATCACGCAGGTCGACACCCATGCCAGCGCGCACGCCCCCCACGTCAGGGCCGCGGCCGCCGGGTCGGCACGGGAACGGGACAGCAGCAGGCGCAGAGCCGGTCCACCCGCCCACCCCGACAGCGCCAGCACCGCACACGTGATCGCCACAGCGGTCATGTGCGGTCGTCGTCCTGGACAGCCTCGTCGTGCTGGTGGAGCAGCTCACGGAGATGGGCGAGGTCGGTGTCGCCGATCTGTCCCACGAACGCGAGGAGAGCGGCGCCGGGTGCGGTGGTGTCGTGCAGCGCGAGCAGCATCGTCTCCGCGGTGGTCTCCGGACGGGCCGCTACCGGGGTGTAGCGCCACACCCTGCCGCCGCGCTGCCGGAGCAGCGTCCCCCGCCTCGTCAGCGCATCCAGTGCGCTGGCCAGGGTGGTGTACGGCGGACCGGGACGGTCCAGCCCATCGAGCACCTCACGCACCGACAGCGGGCGCGGGGTGCGCCACAGCAGGTCGAGCACATCGGACTCCAGGGTCGTCGCGGGCGGTTGCCGCTCCGGTCCGGGTGCCACGATGACCACCTCCCCACGATCTACTACAGACTTCGGAGTAATGTACGGTCAATCTTGTCTGAGGGGAGACATCATGCCGACGAGGTCAGCGCCCAACACCCGGTGGTCGCCCATCACCCTGGTTCTGGCTGCCGTGGTCGTCGTGCTGGCGGTGATCGGGGTGGTCGTCGCTGCTCCCTCCGGCGATAGCAGCAGGGCGGGGGCCGCCGGGTCGGCGGCGGCGGGTACGCCGGTGGTCGGGCCGCTGTCCGGCCTGGAGCGTCGGACACCGGGTGATCCGTACGCGTTGGGCGCTGTGGACGCACCGGTGGTGATGGTGGCGTACTCGGAGTTCCAGTGCCCGTTCTGCGGGCGCTTCGCCCGCGAGACCGAGCCGGCGCTGGTGCACCAGTACGTCGACACCGGGGTGCTGCGCATCGAGTGGCGGGACTTCCCCTACCTCGGTCCGGAGTCGGGCACCGCCGCGCTCGCCGGGCGGGCCGCCGCGGCACAGGGACAGTTCTGGGCGCTGCACGATGCGCTGTACGCCACCGAGCGCAAGGTCAACAGCGGCGCGCTCACCACCACGTACCTGACGGCGTTGGCCGGGCAGCTGGGGATGGACACCACGCGGTTCGCCACGGACATGGCCTCCCCCGAGGCCACGGCCGGCGTCCAGGCGGACTTCACCCAGGGCCAGCAGGTCGGCGTCTCCGGGACACCCGCGTTCATCGTGAACGGCACCCCGGTGTTCGGGGCTCAGCCTCTGAGCGAGTTTCAGCACGCCATCGACGCTGCCGCGAGCACCGCGTCGTGATCGACATCGGGTACCTCGCGGCCTTCCTGGGCGGGGTGCTCGCACTGCTGAGCCCGTGCAGCGCCCTGCTGTTGCCGTCGTTCTTCGCCTACGCCTTCGACCAACGAGCCCAGCTCGTGCGCCGCACCGTCGTCTTCGCCGGGGGCCTGATGACCGTGCTGGTGCCGCTGGGTGTCGGCTCCTCGTTCGCCAGCACCCTGTTCTACGGCCACCGCGGGGCACTCATCACCGTCGCCGGGTGGCTGATCATCTCCCTGGGCGTCGCACAGATCCTGGGGCGCGGATTCTCCTTCGGCCCTGCCGCTCGCCTGCAGGCGCACCTGGCGGGGCGCACCGGCACGGTCGGGGTCTACGGACTCGGCGCCGCCTATGGCCTCGCGGGGTTCTGCTCCGGGCCCATCCTGGGTTCGGTGCTCACCGTGGCCGCCGCCGGGGGCAGTCCCACCCGGGGAGCGCTCTTGCTCGCGCTGTACTCGGTGGGCATGGCCGCACCCCTGTTCGTCCTCGCCTTGGGCTGGCAGCGGCTGCGCCTGGGGGAGCGCCGCTGGCTGCGAGGGCGGGCGTTCACCCTCGGCCGCATCGAGCTGCACTCCACGTCCCTGGTCTCCGGTGCCCTGTTCATCGGCATCGGTGCGTTGTTCCTGCTCTTCGACGGCACCGCGGGCCTCACCGGGACGTTGGGCCTCGGGGTCTCCACCAATGAGGAGTTCTCGGCGCAGCAGTGGGCCCTGGGCCTGGGTCACCTCGTCCCCGACCAGGTTCTGGTGGTGGTTCTGGCTGTGGTGGCCCTGGCCGTGCTCGCCCTGGCCGACCGGAGGCGCCGCCGATCCGCGTACCGCAGCGACGTGCGGGAGGACGCGTGAGCTCACGGTGGGCGCCGCGCCATGCGGTCGCGGTGATCGTCGTGTGCGCGCTGGTTCTCGCGGGGTGCTCCACCGGTCGGGAATCGGTTCCCATCTCGGCGGAGGCGTCGGCGCCGGGTGCCCTCCACCGGCAGGGCCAGGTCCCACCGGCCGGTGGGGTGCCCCCGGGGTTCGCCGCCACCCCGACATGGCAGGTGGACTTCGCGGGTAATCCCGTGTCGGTGGGTGACGGCTTCGTGGGGCTGGTGGACACCTCGTCGCAGACGGGGCACGTCGTCATTCAGGTGGTCAACCAGGACGGGACCCTCCGCTTCGGGGTGGCCGCGCCCCCGATCTGCAGCGCTTTCGTCGTGACCCGCGACGGGGCACGGCGGCTGCTGGTCACCATGTCCACCACCCTCGCGACCGCAACCGTCGGAACCGGCACCGCGCACTACTACGCGACGGCACGTGACCTCACCACCGGGGCGGTGGTCTGGGGTCCAACCGAGGTCAGTGGACCCTGGCGCGGTCCCGGCCTCATCTACGGCCAGCACCCGGTCTCCCAGGTCGGCGCCGTCGACAGCGGTGCACCGATGAGCGTCGTCGACCCCAGGGACGGCTCGAGCGCGCTGACGACCAGCGGTGCGCAGCGGCTGGTCTTCGAGCACGACGGCGACGTCGTCCTCGCTGACCCCGGCTCGTCAGTGTCGGTGTCGGTGACGGAGACGACCTCCGGGCATCGACTGTGGGACAGCTCGACCGTCGACCGCCCCGCCGGGGCTGCCCCCGGCCCCGCCACCGTCACCGCGGCTGCGGGAACAGTTGTCACCCTGGCGTGGACCGCTGCGGACGGGACTGTCCTCACCGGTGCCTACAACCTGGCCACCGGCTCCCTCCTGGCTGACCTGGGAACCACCGCGGTCGCCTCCGCCGTGGCCGACACCACCACCAGGTCCACCGTCCTCGTGGGGCGCGCCCCCGGCGCCGACCTCGTCGTCGTCGACCCCGCCCACGGGACGGCACGGCACGTCTCCTCGGCGGCGCTCCACGGCGCAGCCCCCTCCGTCGCGACGAACGGCCTGCTCTACGCCCGCACCGCGAGCACCACCATCGCGATCGCCCTGTCCGACGGACACACCGTCGCCCACGGCGGCTGGCAGCCCCCCACAGCCACCAGCGCCAACGGGACTGCCCTCGTCCTGCCGACCGACGTGGCCCGCACCTACAACGCACTCACCCCGGGCTGAACCACAGACACGGACAACCACGTGAAGGGCGCGACCGTGTCGAACGGGCGCACGGTGGCCCTCCCTGCGGCCCTCCAGCACGTCGACGCCATGGCCGAGCTCCGAGGTGAGCTCCGTGCTGCTGCGCCGCGCCCCCGACGTCCACGACCGAGTACGTAGCCAGCAGCCCCGCACGACCCGTGCGGCGGGGCTGCCACCCGCGGAGCTGATCCCAGCTGTGGCCCACGATCCGGTGGCTGTGCGGCATCCCCGACTCGGGGTGGGCGCTCAGGCCCGCCCGGACAGGATGGCGTTCCAGTACAGGGCGGGCAGGCCGTAGCGCTTGAGCAGCCACATGTCACGGCGTTCGTGGGTGGTGTCGATGAAGGGGATGCTCGGTGCGGGGGTCATGGTGTAGTCGAACTCGGCCAGCAGCATCTTGTTGCGCGCGGTGGTCAGCGGGCAGGAGGCGTAGCCGCCGTAGCTCGCGGTCAGGGGTGCGCCCTTCATGCTGGCGAGGAGGTTCTCCACGACGACGGGGGCCTGCTTGCGGATCGCGGCCCCGGTCTTGGAGTTCGGGGACGAGCCGGCGTCGCCGAGGGCGAAGACGGTGTCGTGACGGGTGTGGCGCATCGTGTTCTTGTCGATCTGCACGTAGCCCCCGGCGTTGGCCGGGTCGGCCAGGGGGCTGGCCTTGACCCAGTCCGGGGCCGACTGCGGCGGCACCACGTGCATCAGGTCGTAGGAGAGGACCTCCGAGGAGCCCTCGGCGTTGTTGGTGATGGTGGCCTTCTGCCCGTCGGGGTCGATCTCGGTGACCTCGCTGCTCTTGTGGACCTCGATGCCGTAGCGGGCCACGACCCGCTCGAGCTCCTCGGCGAACACGGGCACCCCGAACATGGCGGGGGTGGGCAGCACGAGCACGACCCGGATGTCGTGCAGGACGCCCTGCTGTCGCCAGTAGTCGGCGGCGAGGTAGGCGATCTTCTGTGGGGCGCCGGCGCACTTGATCGGACCCGACGGCATGGTGAACACCGCGGTGCCCGAGCGCAGGGTGCGGATGAGGTCCCACGTCTTGGGAGCGGTCTCGAAGGTGTAGTTGGAGGAGACGTTCGGGGAGTCCATCGCCGCCCGCATCCCGGGGACCGTGTCCCAGTCCAGCTGCAGGCCCGGGCTGACCACGAGGTGGTCGTAGCCCACCACCGCCCCGCCCGTGGTGCTGACGGTCCGGTTCTCCGGGTCAACACCCTCAGCGCGGTCCCGGACCCACCTCACCCCGGTGGGCATCACGCTGGCCTCCGAGCGCATGCTCTCCCGCGCCGGGGCGCAACCACCCCCGACGAGGGTCCACAGCGGCTGGTAGTAGTGCGTGCTGGAGGGCTCGATGACCGCGACGTCCTCGACCCCGGACCTCCTCAGGCGGGCGGCGACGGAGATGCCGGCGTTGCCGCCGCCGACGATGACGACACGGTGGTGCGCGGTGGTGCTCACGAGAGCTCCCTCAGGTAGTGCGGGTGAACGGACCCGACGCGGACGCTGGTGCGACCCCCGCACCGGTTGCCCTGCCAAGCGGATGTCCGTACATTAGTGTCACGGGGCGCGTGAAGCAATGGCACCCCAATTGACCCGCACCAACGCCTGACCCTGATCCCGATCCTTGGAGGTTTCATGAGCAACGCCGCACCGGACGTCCCGCAGGTCACTCCGTCCAGGGCCCGGGCCCTGCTGGACGGCGGGGCGCTGCTGCTGGACGTCCGGGAGGACGACGAGTGGAGTGCCGGTCACGCTGCCGGGGCGATGCACGTCCCCCTCGGCCAGGTCGGATCGGTCGAGCTCCCCCGCGATCGCACCGTGGTCGTCGTGTGCCGCTCCGGCGGCCGGTCATCCAAGGCCGTTACCGCCCTCAGTGCGACAGGGGTGCAGGCCGTGAACTTCGAGGGGGGCATGACAGCGTGGGCCGCGGCCGGGTTCCCCATGGTCGCCGCCACCGGAGCAGAGCCGCAGGTGATCTGAGGTGCTGGTCGTCACCCTGCTCGCCGGGGTGGTCATCGGGCTGAGCCTGGGCGCCCTGGGTGGCGGCGGTTCGATCCTCACCGTCCCGGTGCTGGTCTACCTGCTGCACGAGCAGCCCCGGGTGGCCACCACTGCGTCCCTGGTCATCGTCGGGGTCACCGCCATCCTCGCCGCCACCAGCCACGCCCGCTCCGGCCGCGTCCGATGGAGGGCAGCTCTGGTGTTCGGGGCCCTCGGCATCGCCGCCTCGTTCGGCGGTGCGAAGGTCAACCGGCTCGTCGACCCCAGCGTCCTACTGCTCAGCTTCGCCGCACTCATGCTCGTCGCCGCCACCGCCATGATCCTCCGGACCCGCGGCAGCTCAACAACGACCGCACCCGCGGCACACGAGCTCGCCACGGTCGGTGCGGGCCAACCAGGCCCAGACACCCACCCCCACGCGCGACACGAAGAGCCCACCGGCGGAAGTAGCCGGGCCTCGACCGCGGGCAAAGTCCTGGTCGCCGCCCTGGTCGTCGGGTTCCTCACCGGGTTCCTCGGCGTCGGCGGCGGGTTCATCATCGTCCCCGCCCTCGTCCTGGCCCTGCGCTACGAGATGGCGGTGGCGGTGGGGACCTCCCTCGTCGTCATCTCCATCACCAGCCTCGGGGCGTTCCTCGAACGCCTCGGAACCACCGAGATCCCCTGGCACACCATCGTCCCGTTCACCATCGCCGCGGTCCTGGGGTCCTTCGCCGGCAAACGGGTCAGCGACACCGTGTCCGGCCCGACCCTGACCCGGGCCTTCGCCGGGCTCCTCGTCCTCGTCGCCGCCTACGTCGCCGTCCAGGCCGGCACCTCCCTCTGATCGTGTCGACCCGGCTCGACCTGGAACCCCACCGAAAGCCGAGACACCGCTTCTAGCGAGATGAGCCGCACGTCCCGCGAGCTGCTCGACCTGTCGGTGCGCTCACCCTGTCCCCGTGCGGTGCGGCACCACGATCAGTACTTCCACGTCCAGCCCAGCAGCGTCTGCTGCGGTACAACCGACTGGACGTCCTCCGTCACCCCCGGCCAGATCAGGGTCACCTGGCACAACAGCCTCATCACCCCCGTGTCCTGACGCCGGACCGCGTCCTTGGGCGTGCCCCGAGGCGTGCGGTGAGCACCACCTCGTGACCGTCCGGTGAGCGATGGGTGTGATGCTCGGGGGCGGTCGTGGTCGGGAGCTACTGGTCAGACATGGACCTGGTGAGCACGACGACGGAGTCGGTGAGGGTGCCAGCGTGCCCGTCGGGACCGGTCGCCTGCCGGGCGGTGGTCTCTGCGCGCTCGGTCCGCCACAGCTGCGGGGGCAGGGCGAGGTCGGCGAGGACGTCCTGGGGGCTCGGGAAGGCGATGTTGGCCGTGGGGTCCGGCGCCCACGGGGGCAGTGCGGCGTGACCCACGATGAGCAGCGTCCCGCCGGGGGCGACGGCGAGGGCGGCGCGCCGCAGGATGTCGGCGCGGGGAAGCTCGGCCGGGGAGTGCAGGTACTGGGCCGAGACGAGGTCGAACTCTCCGGTGGGGAACGTCGCGGCGAGGTCGTGGCGCTCGATGGTGACCCGGTGGGCGAGCCCTGCCTCGGCGGCGTGGGCCCGGGCCCGGTCGACGACGGTGGCGGAGATGTCGACCCCGGTGACGGTGAAGCCGCGCTCGGCCAGCCACAGGACGTCACCGCCCTCACCGCAGCCCAGGTCGAGGGCGCGTCCCGGGGGGCGGGGTCCCACCACGTCCACGAGGACGGGGTTGGGCCGGCCGCTCCACCGTGGAGTGGACTCCCGGTAGAAACCCTCCCAATGGGTGGCGGCGTCCCCGGCCACCGGGGCGTCCCCGGCCACGGGGGTGTCCCCGGCCACTGGGGTGTCGCTGGTGGTGTCGCGGGGTGTGGGGTCGGTCATCAGGGCTTCTCCTCGGGTGGGTTGTCAGGCGGATGAGCGCCGGCGCGGAGACTGCCCGGCGTCGTGAGCGGGGGGTCGTGGTCGGCGAGGCGGCGCAGACCGGACAGGACGGTGGCGTAGGTGTCGCCGCCGAGCAGCTGGCGCAGCTCCTGCTCGCTGCCGACGGCGCGGTCGGCGACCACGAGGGCGAGGGTCTGCCCGGCCGGTGTGGGGTGCAGCGGGCGCCGCCGCGCGTCCTGGGGGTCGGGTCGGTTCTCGCACAGGCCCGCCTGGATCAGGGACACCGAGAGTCGTCGGGCGTTCATCACGTCGGTGACGAGGGCACGGGAGAGCTGACGCAGACCGATTCCGGGGTGGGCGGTGATGGCCCGCAGTGCCGCCGCCTCAGGCGCGGTGAGGTCAAGGTCGACCAGGGTCGCCTCCCACACCCGCCGTCGCGTGCGGTGCGCAGCCCCGAGCAGGAACCCCAGCCCGGCGGGTGCCACGTCCCGGCCGGGGGGAGAGCAGGAGCCCGGGGACGGTTCTGGTGGGGTGTCTGTGGGGATGTGGGGGGAGGGTGGTTGCCCCTCCGCCGGAGGGTGGGTGCTCATGGGCCCGTCAGCGCAGCCCGATCCTGCTCGGCGACGATGCTCACGGCGAGCGAGTAGGCCGGCATCCCCGCCGTCACCAGGGACGTCTCGGCCACCCCCACGAGGTCGACCACCGACGCCCCGGCGCGCACAGCGCCCCGGGCGTGCAACCGGGCCGGGCCGGCATGGCCCAGGGCCACGAGCTGGGCGAAGTGCACCAGCTGCTGGACCCGGGGCTCGAGGGGGTTCTCCCGCAGCAGGACCCTGCGCAGCTCCTCGACGGCGTCGACCGCGTCGAGCCGACCGGTCGCCGTCGCCACCGTCAGACGCTCCTCGATCCCGACGGGCACACTGCCGAACGTGCGGCGGTAGTGCTCCCGGACGGCCTCTGCGCGGGTGCCGTCCACCCCCGAGGTCACGACCGGGCCCGGGTCATGGACTCCACCACAGCCTCCAGCGCACCGTCGGGGAAGTCGACGGCCCCACCGAGCGCGGCCGCGGCGAGCTCCGCCTCGGCGGACTCCTCGATGGCAACGACCAGTCGCGCCGCAGCGACCGGGTCAGGCCCGAACGCCAACAGGCCGTGGTTGGCCAGCAGCACCGCCGACGTCGTGGGCTGGGTGGCCAGGACAGCGGAGATCCCCCGCACCGACGCACCCGACCCCCGAGGACCCCAGGGCACCACCGGGACAGGTTGCGCCTGCCCGAAGCGCAGCAGCGGCTCCGCACGGCACGGCAGCTCCTGGTTCGCGAGGGCGAAACCGGTCGCGGCCGGGGAGTGGGTGTGGATGATCGCCCCCACCTCCGGGCGCGCCCGGTAGACCACGGCGTGCATGTCCACGATCTCCGCGTTCTCCGCGGTCAGCTCACCGGCAACGACCTCACCGTCGAGGGTGAGCGTGGCCAGCTGGTCGGCGCGGAGGTCACGAACCGTGCCGCTGGTGGTCAGCAGGAAGGTGTCCTCGTCGATGCGGGCGCTCAGGTTGGCGTGCCCGGAGTGCGACATCACCGCAGCAGCGAACAGCAGGTCGACCGCGGCGAGGACCGACCGCCGCCCCTCGGCGTCGAGGGACGCCGCCTCAACCACTTCATCTGTAGTCATGTCTACAACTGTGCCAGGGTCGCTCACCCGGTGCCACCCCGGGAGACGACCCGGCACCAACGCCACGCGACGAGGACGACAGCCGCCTCACGAACGCGACGACGCCCAGCGCGCCGTCGTCCACTCCACCGGTCGCAGGCGGTCCCGACGGGCTCGACCCATCGTCGGGCACCCGGTCAGCCGCCGAAGAGCCCCGCGCGGGCGAACCAACGGACTTGCCCATAGAGGCAATGGGGCACGTCAACGAGCAACGGTGGTGGACGCACCACCCGGTGCGGCAGCCTCACCCGGCGACGCGACGACGACAAGCCACGCCGCCGCCAGGGCACGACCCGGGTCGCTACGGACGTAGGTATGCCCACCCGTCCCACTGACGCTGCGCGAGGTGCACCACGGCTGCAGGCACCACCTCGGTGGCCGGGTGAAGATCTCCAGCGGTGACACCGCGACCGGCCATGGTGTTGGCGCACGCGCTGAACATCACGAGCCCAGCGCCGTGCAGCTCGCTGACCTGCTCCCGCAGATCCGAGTCGGCAAGCACGAGATCCAGAGCCGGGCCATGGACCACGACGTCGACCCTCCGTGTGCCGTCGCCCGCTGCGACAAAGTTCGCGGCGTAGCGCAACACGGCGCGCAACGCATCCGGTTCGCCGCTGCTGGCGTGGATGACCAGACCCGGTCGCTGCTCATCTGTTCGCACGCTGCCCCTCCCCGTTACCCACCACGACCTTCCACTCCGAATGTACGTGCGCCTGTGTGGCCCATGGTCCAGGACACTGATCTTGCGCGCTGTCCTGCTGCGCGTGGCCCACGACTACCAGGAGTCTGCGACCCAGGCCGGCGCCTTATGGCCACAGACACTGCCGCACAACATGATTCGAAGCGCCGATAAGTGACGTTATGTCCGAAAGAGTGCGGCGGGTCGCATCTGGTGTGCTTCTCGCCCTCCTCTGATCGTGCGCCGGGGTTAGGCGATGGCTTCGAAGTGCAGCCGCAGCCCGAGGGCGTGGGAGACCTTGATGACGGTGGCGAGGCTGGGGTTGCCGTCGGCGGAGAGGGCCTTGTAGAGCCCTTCGCGGCTCATCCCCGCCTGCCGGGCGATCTGGCTGAAGTTCCGGGAGCGGGCGATCGAGCCCAGCGCCTGGGCGATGACCGTCGGGTCGTCGTCGGCCTCGTCGATGATCGCTTCCAGGTAGGCAGCCACGTCGTCGACGGTGTCGAGGTAGTTCGCCGTGTCGAACGGGGTGAAGGTTTCGGCGTCGGTGCTCATGGGTGTTCTCCTTGGGTGCGGTGCCAGCTGCGAGCAATGTCGTGGGCGGTTCTGATGTCCGCCTCCTGGGTGGACTTGTCCCCGCCGGTCAGCAGCACCACGAGCTGGGTGACGGAGCGCAGGTAGTACAGCCGGTACCCGGGGCCGTAGTCGATGCGCAGCTCGGAGACACCGTGGCCGACGGGTTTAACGTCCCCGGGGTTTCCGGCGGCCAACCGGTTGACCCGGACCAGAACACGAGCTGCGGCCCGACGATGCGGCCCGACGATCGGTGAGCTTGCGGAGCCACCGGTCGAACGTTGCTGACGTCACGACCTCCACCACATGTCAACCATAGTTAACAGTGCGGGGTGGGGCAACCCCGCCAGCACCAGAAACACCTGGTCGAGTCCCCGGTGGGGGTGCCCACGGTCCCGCGTCCTCGGCGAGGACGGGTGCTGCCAGCCCCCAGCCCGGCAGCGGCACCCCCTGCGGGGACCGCCGTTCTAGCGGGGCGCTGGCGGTTCCGTGCCGAGGACCTAGCGGTAGGCGCTGACCCAGTCGCTGGCAATGGCGTTCTGGGCGTCGGTGAGGGTCATGCGGTGGGCGCAGACCAGGTCGTGCAGGGCGGTCTCGAGCTTGTCCTTGGGGTTGGGGGCGGCACCCGGCTCGGGCCACAGGTTCTTCCTTCGTCGAGGCGAACAGGACGCAGCAGCGGTGGACGGGGCCTTCTCCCGCCCGCCGGTGGGGCTACCGGCCCATGTCGCGGGTCTTCGCCGCCGTCCGCCCCGGCGTCTTGGGGCGACGTTGTGAGCCCAAGCCCGGGGTGATGGTGCGGCCCGGGGTGCGGGTGTAGGACAGCCCGGCCTTCGCCACCTCCGGTGACCCGTCCTGCCACACCCCCTCGTGCTGGACCCGGTCGGTGCTGCGCCCGGCGGGCTCGGCCGACGCCCGCCCCGCGTCCTCGACCGCGCTCGGGCCGAAGTCGACCTCGGGGTGCTCGGCCCGCACCTGGTCGGGGTCGACTCCGCTGTCGCGGACCTGCTTGTCCAGCTCCACCCGCTGCGCCGGGTCGGCGTCGGGCTGCTGCGCGGCCGCCCATCGTTGCGCGAGCTCCACTGGGTCCTCCATCGCCACCGCCACCGACACCGACATCCCAGCCCCGGCGGCTGTGGTGGTCGTGTCCAACCTGCCGAGGGTGGCATCGAGCTGCCCCCGCTGGTTCGCCTCCCGCTCCCGGTCGCGGGCCTCGGACTCCATCCGCCGCATCTCCCGCACCGCCCGCTGCCGCTGCGCATCCGCGACCACCAGCGCCGCCGACAGCAACGCCTTGAAGGCTTGGCTCGTGTGCCGACCCGCTTCGACCGACTCGTCCTCGCTCAACTGCCCATCCCCCGCTCCGTGTCCCGCTCGTTGTTCCTGCGTACCCCGGGAACCGGCTGGTCCCCGGAAGCCACTCCGGGACTGATCCCGGTCCGTGCCGCCTGCCGCGCGGTGTCCATCACCCGCGCCATGGCCACCTGCTCCGGGGTCAGGACCGGGCCCAGCTCCACCGGTCCCCCAACCCGGGCCAGCGCCGCGGTGTTGCGCTCGGCCGCCGCCGCGGCGGCCCGGGCGAGCACCAGCCGCCCGGCCTGGGCGTGGGCCTGCGCGATGGACTCCGACAACCGCAGCACCTGCGTCAGCAGCACCGCCGTCCCCGCCCCCTCGGTAGTGGCCGCGGCGACCGAGAGCATCGCCCGCGCCGCCGTCTGCAACCCGCCCTCACCCACCGACGGACCCACGTGCCGGCCGGGGGTCTTCTCCACCGCCGCGCCCAGGGCATGCGCCGCCTGACCCACCCGCGCCCAGGTACCGCCGGGGCGTCCCTGGGCCGCGGCCGCGAGGACCCCGGCCCCGTCCCGGGCCGCCGCCGACCACGCTTGCGCGTCGCCCACCGGGACCGCCCGCAGCGCTTCCCGCACCTGGTGCACCGCCCGCGCCGCCGCCACCTCCTGGGTGTCGCCACCCGCGGTCAACCCCGGCCCCGGCCGTACCCGCCCCAACCGTGACGGGCCCGGCCGTGCCGCAGGGCTGTCGACGGCCCGCCACGCCGGCACCGCACCCGGGTCCGCGGTCCAGCCCGCCCGGAGTGCGGGCAGGGTCAGGTCGCGGCCGAGCTTGCCGCCCCCGAACCACACCAGGTCCTCCCCCGACCCCGGCGTCGACGGCCGCGCCACCGAGTACCCGACGACCGCGGTGCGCCCGGTCCCGGTGTCCCACCTCGGCCGCACGATCACCCCATGCTCACCGGCCATGGTCACGAACTCCGCCTCGGTGCGGGACGCGGTCCCGCAGGCCCGCACCACCCGGCGGAGCTTCTCCCGGTCGGACTCCTGGCGTGTGGTGTTCTGCCGCTGCACCTCCACCCGCGACAGGGGTGGGGTGCCCGCCCCCACGTCCCGGGTCCGGACCTCCAACCCGAACCGCGCCCGCATGTCGGTGGCCACCTCGCGCAGGGTCCGGTAGTCGTTGGACAGGTGCACTGCCCGCCCGTCCTCCCGGACCAGGGTGGCCTGCAGGTGGATGTGGTCGCGGCCCTCCGACGCCGCCCCGTGGTGCACGGCGATCCACCGGACCCCGGCCCGGGTGTCGGTCTCGGAGAATCCCAGCCGGTCAGCGACGGTGTGCGCAACGACCGCCCACTCCTCGTCGGTCAGGGTGCGGTCCTCGGCGTGGTTGCTGATCGACAGGTGGTAGACGTGCCGGGCCGGTCCCTGCTCCCCCACCAACCCGCGCAGCGTCTCCAGGGGTGCGTCGAGCTCGGCGGCGAGCAACGCCCGCTGCACCTCGTCCGGCCGCTCCAACCCCTCCCACGCACCCGACCACGCCGCCGCGATCCGCTGGTCGGTGTGCTCCTCCGCCCGACCCGGCCCGAACAGGTACTCCACCAGGCCGCGGGTGCGGGAGCCCTTCTTCGCCGCGGTGATCACCGCCGCACCTCCAGCCCAGGGAAGTACTCGACCAAGCCCTCGGCGTAGACGTCCAACCGCTCCAGCTCGGGCAGCAGAGCCGCGAGCACCGCGGCCGCGTTGCCCCGCACCTCACCGGTGCCCAAGGCAAAACGCGCGATGTCGTTGACGTTGCGACCCACCTTGTCCAGGCCCCGCCGGATCGCGAACAGCTCCACCAACAGCTGACGGGCCGTCGCCGGGTCCAACACCGGCGACTGAGCCGGGGCCAGCACCAGATCGGCGAGCAGCGCCGGCACCGTGCGCTGCACCGCGACCGCCCGGGCCTGCACCCGGGCGAACTCCTCATCACTGAACTTCACCACCGTCTTGTTCAGCCGCCCACCCTCCTGCCGGCGACGCCGCTTGCCCACCTGCGACACCCGCACCACCGCACACCCCCTGCCCTCGTCAACCCACCGGCTCCGCCGGCCTCCCTCGGCCCAGCGCAGCGTTCACACCCCAGTGTGACCCCACCCGGGCCCCCTGGCCAGGGGCGCACACCCTTTAGGGGTGCTGTTTGTATATCTTGCTCCGTGATGTGACGCCCCGGCGGCTCATCACGGAGCACTGGGCTCGTGGGCCAACCCAAGGGCTTGGTTCTGCCACGATGACCTCCCCGCGCCGGTAGTCTCCGCACAGACGACCCCGCATCAAGGGCGCCTCCGGCGTCGCTGCGTGATGGACCTACGGCCCACCCTGGACCCGGTGTCGTCTGCTCAGGAATGGCTTCATACGGGCAGGACGGCGGGCCACGGTTCTGACGCTTCACACACCAGGGGCGGGACCCATGACACAGACCGAGCAGCAGACCACTGGCAAGGCAGCCGCCGCGGCAGCGGCCAAGAAGATGCTGGTAGTGCGCATCGCGCTCGTTACCACCCTCGGCGACGCCATCGGCAACTACCGCCGAGCTGGTGACGCAGTGGCCACAGCGAAGTCCGCCCAGGAGACCGCCGCCCGGACCGCGCGTGCTGCCGCTATGGCCGGCGGCTGGACCGCCGCCGAGCTGCCCGACGCCGGACTGGTCGTTCCCGCAGAACCACGGCGCAGGAACTCGCCCAGTAGCGCCGAGAGCACGGTGGTTGAGCACGACCTCGGGTCTCAGGAGTGAGGCCGGCTAGGCCACGAAGTCCACGGGCGGGTGCGTCCACGCAGCCGTCATCTGAGGAACTTTCACCGTGGCGGGACGTTCTCGATGGTGCTCGTCAGGCGGCTGGTCAACCGACCTCAGTACGGCGTGTGGCGTGGGAGAAGAGTGCTGGCAGTTGCTCGTACTCACCCCACGACGACACTGTCCACATCGGCACCGTGTTCGCCGCCCGCAACGACCCTGAGTCGCCGGTCGCGCACGGTGTCCTGCTGCACGAGCTCGGTCATCGTCATCTGGGCCACCAACACCGGGCCGACTCCCTGCGCGCAGCGGTGCCGCCGCTGGCGATCTCGACCGTGGCCGTTGCTCTCGTTGCCGCCTCGATGGTCCAGGACCAGGCCAGCGCGTTTTGGACCATCCTCGTGTCCGGGATGTTGGTGGTCGGCTTGTGGATCCTGAGCCTGCAGGTGGGGCAGATCCTCGCATCGGATGCCACCGCAGGTACGAGCACGCCGCCGACGACGACGCCACCGACGTGTCCGCCTCCGACTCCCTGGCGGCGCTCTGCACCTACACAGCCCTGCGCCGGCCAGCGGCATGGCTGAGCCCGCACCCCACGCCGGCCGAGCGAGTTGCGCGGCAGAGCACACGCCTCCGGAACGACTAGTGTCCTACGCCGGTAGTACGCTCGTGGCCCTTCACGACTGGGTGCCTCAGCACCAACCAGTCGCGAAGGGTCGCGAGCCCCACGCGGTCAACGCCATACCCTCACCGGGAACCGCGAAGAGCCCCCACAGCAGCCGGAGGCTAGCCATGCAGCGACACCCACGAGTCCGCTCCCAGCCACCCCAAGGACTTCCCTGGTCGCTGCCCGATGAGCCTGATGTCGTCGCCGTGGACACGACGTGGGGAGAGGTGCAGCCCTGGGAGGCGGCGCCCGGGGTACGCACCATCGGCGAACTGGAACTTGTGGAGCTGGCAGGCAATGGGGCTGCGCTCATCGACTGCCGGGTGCCTGACTCCACCGGCGGCGTGAGCATCCCCGGAGCCGTCAGCGTGCCGCACGGAGAGGTCCTCGCCCGCCGCGCCGAACTCGACCCGGCGGGTTTGTCCATCCTGTTCTGCAACGGCCCGCAGTGCCCCCAATCACCGTGGGCGATCCATACCTTGGTCGAATCCGGCTTTCCGGCGCACGCCCTCATCTACTACCGCGGCGGCATGCACGACTGGGTCACCCTCGCCATGCCGACTCAGCCGACAGCCCTCCCGCCGGCATGATCGCGCTGGCCACCGCGCTAGTCGCGTTGTGGTACGCGCTCAGGGCAGCGGCGCGCTGGTCACCCCGCGCTGGCTCGGTGGTGACCCAGCTGAGTCCACATACTCGGAGGCTGCATGCCTGGGTGCTCTCGGCACCGGCAACGTTCACCTATATCGCTGTCTTTTCGGCATCGACCGTCATAGCCCGCGACGCACCCTCACACCTGATCAGCATGCTGACCGTGCGCCAGGGCACCAGCCCGACACGACTAGCGGCCGACCCCACGGTCCTGCTGACCAGCGCGCTGTGGGTCGCCAACGGAGGTGCCGCCTCGGGCCTGTACGCGGCGGTGTTCGCCACCGTGGTGGCATGGGCCGAACGCCGGTACGGGACACCGAGGATTGTGCTCATCGGCGCGGCCGGACACGTACTGGGGTCGCTGTTGACCGCGGTGATCTTGCAACGGGCGATCGCCAGCGGCTACCTATCCGACCGGTTGGCCCGCACCGCTGACGTCGGGGTGAGCTATGTGCTGGTCGCAGGCGTCGCCGCCGCCGTCATCCTCGTGCACGGTTGGCGCCGAACCGCGGGGGCAACGGCGCTCGCCGCTGCCTTGCTGATCCCGCTTGCGGTGAACCGCACCATCTGGGACCTCGGCCATGTCCTGGCCGCGCTGTGCGGCCTCGCGGCGGCCATGGTGTCGCTCGCCATCGCCCCCACCCGAGCCAGTAGCTGGCGTGAACCACCGCGCGGCGACCTCGACGCTCGTCCGCTCAGCGGGACACAGACCCCCTGAGGGCCGCAATGGCCCGATCTACGTCCGTGCCGGTGGTACTGATGTGAAATGCCAGGCGCAGCCGTCCCGCGCTAGGGTCGGAAGCATCCGTATCGAGTAGTGATCTAGTGACGTAGTTGGTGAGGATGCGGAAGACGGGGGCGGTGCCGCGGAGGTGCTCGAGGCCTCCGTTGACGGCCTCGGTAGGTCCGTGGACGCGCCGGGTCGGTCGAAGTAGACAGGGTCAGAGGTGGCGGCGGATCCGACGCCCGGTCACCTCGTCGGCCACGAGGCGGACCGCGGTCGACCGCTGCGCACCGGCCCAGGACTGGATGCCCAGCTCGTGGACCCCGGCGAGGGCGGTGGCGTCGGTCAGGAGCGCGCCATGGCCCCGCACCAACACACTCCACCCTTCACCGAGAGCATCGTCGAAGTGGTCCACCTCGACGGCAAGCGGGTGCCCCGACGTCATGGCCGCTGCCAGAGCACCATGACCGGTCTGGAACACGATCGCGTCGGCGACCGTCCGGAAGTTCATGGGCAACGCGAGCGGACCGTGGTCGTCGTCGAAGACCACCCGGCCGATGCCACCCCCACGAATGAGGTCCCAGCACGCCGCGGTGTCCAGGACCTCCAACCGGGGGGTTCCAGCGGGACGACCACCGCTGCCCACCGGGTGCCCGAAGCCGTGGCCCTGCAACGCGGCCACCGTCGTCGCGAGCACCGCAGCCAACCGGGACAACCCCCCCAGAGGGGCCACCGGCGACGACCCTTCCTCGAGGTAGCGCAGATACCCCGGGGCCATCCCCGCCCGATGAGCAACTTCTTCTCGGCTCAGCCCACGTTCGTCACGACGCTGCACGATCCGCCGGCCCAGGTCCCCCGCCTGCCCCCCAGCCCCGCCCGCAACACCAGCCCCGCCCGCAACACCAGCCTCGCCAACGACACGCACCGCGTCACCCGACGGACCGGGGTGCCCACCCGGTCTCCCGGTGTCGTGCAACGCGGGGTGTGCGTCGTTGGCGATGTCCAGCTCGTGCTGCAGCGCGAGTAGCGCAGCGATGCTCTCGTGCGGCGGTCCTGCTCCGGGCTGCGGTGGTGGGTTCGGTGCTGGTCTGGTCATGGGGTCGGCCTCCTCCGCTTGTGGTGCCTCTGTCAGTGTCCTCGCGCGGGGCCCCGAGGTCACAGAGCCGTTGGACCCCGATAAGGGCACACCGTCGCCGCTCACGTGCGGACACACCCCCCGCCCCGCGACGTCAGCCCGACACAGCCGCGAGCACGGCGTTCAGGCGGGTCGAGGCCTCATCAGCGAGGGTCGCCATGGCGGGCAGGGCGGTCACCGCGGCCATCAGCTGGGGGTCGAGGATCTGCACGGTGGAGCCGGCCCCGTCGCCACGGACCACGACGTTGCAGGGCAGCAGCACCCCGGTGGCGCGGTCGGCGTCGATCGCCTGCTCGGCCAGCACCGGGTTGCAGGCACCCAGGATGATGTAGGGCTCCATGTCCCTGTCCCGCTTGGACTTCATGGTGGCCTGCACGTCGATCTCGGTGAGCACCCCGAAGCCCTGGTCGGTCAGGGCGGCGCGGGTCGCGGCGAGAGCCTCGGCGTAGGGCAGGGCAACGGACACACTGTTCTGGTAAGTGAGCACGGTAGGGCCTCTCGTTCGGGTCGGACGCGGGTGGTACCGGGAGGCACGGGCGGAGACAGTTCAGCGCGGGCCGGGCGACGCACGCCAGGGCTCACCCCTGGTAGGACAGAACATCCATCATCCCGAGCTCGGCGTGGTAGGCGTTGTGGCAGTGCACCATCCACTGGCCAGGGTTGTCGGCCTGGACCTGTATCGCCATGGTCTGCATGGGCGCCACGATGATCGTGTCCTTGCGCACCCCGGGCCCCGAGGACGTCGCGGCCGCGAACGTGTGTCCGTGCAGGTGCATCGGGTGGAACATCATCGTCTGGTTGCGCAGCGTCAACGCGACCCGCTCCCCCGCGGCGACCAGGAGCGGCTGGTGGTCGGCGAAGGTGGCGCCGTTGATGAGCCACCGCCGCCCGCCGTCGGCCATCCCCAGCACCACGTCGTGCTCACGGTCAGGGGCGTGAGCCGGCAGTACGGCTGAGACGGTCGGGGCAAGATCGGCGTAGCTGAGCATGCGCCCACCGAGCTCGACCGGACGAGCCCCGACCACCGGTGCCGGGCCGCTGGCGCTGCGCAGCACCGCCAGGGCGGCCGGGTCACCCTTGCCCTCGGGCACGGCGACGATGGGGAACGCACCGTCCGCGACGGTAACCACCACGTCGTAACGCTCCCCCATCCCCAGCAGCAGGGTGTCGACCTCGACGGGCACCACCGGGAACCCGTCGGCGTGGGTGACGGTCAGACGGTGCCCACCCACGGCGAACCGGTAGGCGGTGTCACCACCGGCGTTGATCAACCGGAACCGGATCCGGTGCCCGGGCACCGACGTCACCGTCACCGGGTCCCGGGGCACGCGACCGTTGATCAGGTGCGCCGGGTACACGACGTCCCCGGTGTCAGCACCCAACGGCTGGGACGCAGACACACCACCCATCCCGCTGCCACCCATGCCGCTGCCGCTGCTCATGCCGTTCATGCCGCCGCCGCGCATGCCGTCGCGGCGCATCCGGTCGAGGTTGACCTGCGGGGAGTCACCCCAGCCGTCGGTCCAGTCATCCAGCACCATCACGACCTCCTCGTCATACCCGCCGGGCTCGTGGGGGTCGGCCACGATCAGCGCCGCCTGCATCCCCATGTCCAGCTGGATCCCGACGTGCGGGTGGAACCAGTACGTGCCCGGGTCTGGGACGGTGAACGCGTAGTCGACCCTGCCCCCGGGGGCAACAGGGTCCATGGTCAGCCCGGGCACCCCGTCCATGTCGTTGCGCAGGGCCACCCCGTGCCAGTGCACCGTGGTCGGGTCGGGCAACCCGTTGACCAGGGTCACCGCCAACCGGTCGCCAGCGTTCACCCGGATCTCCGGTCCGGGGACCGTGCCGTCGTAGGCCCAGGTGGACACGGTGCGCCCCCCGAGGTCCACCGTCACCGGGGCCGCGGTCAGCCGCCGGGTCACCGTGGTGCCCGTGAAGTGGCGGGCGGCTTCGGTGGCCGCCACCACCGCTGAACTAGGCCCCACCGGTGCACCCAGCCCCACCAACGTGGGTGCGGTGGGCTCGAACACCCGGACCCCGGCATAGCTACCACCGACCACCACAGCCCCCGCCGCGCCCAGCTGCAGGACCCTGCGTCGGGTGAGCCGCGGACTGGGGGTCGGCGGCGAGGACATCGGTTTCATGGGGCTCCTCAGCGGGGTTCAGGGGTCACCGCGAACCGCCCGTGACCGTCGGGGGATGACCCGAGGGCGCGGTATCGGACCCTGCCCGCGCCGCGCCTGGAGGCCGCAGCGCCGTGGCGCGGGCGGCGAGCCTAGAGCTGTTTCTGACCGTGCAGGGCGGCGAGGCGACCGGTGAACTCGGTCTCGTCGATGTCCCCGCGGGCGAATCGCTCAGCGAGCAGCTGCTGGGCGGTGCGATGCGCGGGAACCATGCCCCCCGCGACCCGGTCACGGCGTTCGGGCTGGCGGAACACCACGACGAGACCCGCGATGACCAGCCCCCAGAACACCAGCATGCCAACACCCATCAGCAGGTAGCCCCACCCGTTGCCGACGCCACCATCATTGCCGTACCAGAACATCATCGAACCTCCTCCTCGAAAGCACCCCGCGGGGGGCTACCGAACTCGCCTACCAACCGTTGATCGCGGCTGGCGTTGATCGCGGCTGGCGTTGATCGCGGCTGGCCACACACCACGGTGCCCGCAATGGTGCCTCGCAGGCAGAGCCCTACGTCCTGTCACCACGAGACCCAGGACACCGCAGGCTCACCCCGCCGCAGATAGCAAAGACGACCAGCGGGGTCGGACCTTGCCGGCGCGGTCCGAAGCCCGGTGTACCGCGCCCCGGTTTCCCTGCTCAGCTCCAGGCCCTGGCGGGGTCAGCCGTTGCTGCCGCCCACGCTGCCTCCTGGGCCACCGTTGCTGCCGCCGACGCTACCCATCATGGCGCCGGTTCCGTGCTGGCCGTTCATCATGGCGCTCATGCCGCCGGCCCCGGACATCATCTTCTCCATCTGGGGGCGCATCTGGTCGTGCATCTGCTGGGCGGCGGCCTGCTGGTCGGCGGGCAGCGTCGCGATCATCGTGGTCATCTGCGTGTCCATCTGGGCCTGCTGCTGCGTGTCCGTCGAGCTCGGCGGGGTAGGCGCCGGGGACGCCGAGGCGCTCGTGGCGCCGGCGATCAGGCCGAGGCCCAGCACTGCTGTCGCTGCTGCGGCCGCCAGACCTGTGCGTGTCCGCGTGTTCTTCATGGTGGTCACTCCTCATCGATTGGGGGTGGTGCTCGAACACCCCTGACGGTAGGTCCCGGTCATGGAGATCCTGTGAACCTGAGATGGGATTTGTGTGCGATCACGGGCAGGCGCACCAGGAACCGGCTGCCGTGTCCGGGGTCGCTGGTCACCGAGATCTCCCCGTCGTGCGCGGCGACGAGTCCGGCGACCACGGCCAGCCCGATGCCCGAGCCGCGACCGGTCGAGGTGGCACCCCGGAAGAACCGCTCGAACACGCGGGGAATGTCCTCGGCCGGGATACCCACCCCGGTGTCGGCCACCACGAGCTCGGCGTCCCCGCCAACGACCTGCAGGGTGACGGTGATGGTGCCACCGGTCGGGGTGAACTTCGTCGCGTTGGTCACCAGGTTGGTCACCACCTGCCGCAGCCGCACCGGGTCGGCCACCACGCTCACCTCGGCGAGGTCGCTGCGCATCTGAAGGCCCGACTCGGCGACATGAGCTCCCAGCCCGGCCAGGGTGTCGGCGACCAGCGGGGCCAGGGCCACCTCGCGCCGGTCCAGGGTGAAGCCGGCGGCGTCGGCGTCGGCGACGGTCTCCAGGTCCGCCACCAGGCGACCCAGCCGCAGCGCCTCCTCGTGCAGCGAGTCGATCACCTCAGGTTCCGGGGCGACCACCCCGTCCTGGACGGCTTCGAGGTGGCCCTGCAGGATGCTCACCCGGGCCCGCCGGTCGCGGTGACCGGCGGCGAGCTCGTCAGCCGCCGCGGTCAGCTCCAGGACCCGGGCGGTGATGCCCCGCGCGATCAGCAACCCGACGCCCAGCGCGACCACCCCCGCGGCCAGGGCCCCACCGAGCAGCGCCTGGTTAACCGAGGTGCGCAACGCCGACTTGCGGTGGGCGTGGTCACGTGGCGCTGGACCTGCGCCGGGGTGAAGGGTCGGCAGAGGTTGAGGTGGTTTTGGCGCGGCCAACTCGTCGCCGGGGGTAGAGCCTTCGGCAGTTGCGTTGGCCTCTTGACGCTGCCAGTGTCGAGGTTGTGCGTTGGCCCCAGGACGATGACGGCCCTCGACGCCACTACGACCTCGCCCGCCGCGACCACGCCGCTGACGAACGAGACCGGCTCGCCGACGACCGGGACCAGGATGCCTCCGGCCGTGACCAGGTCGCCGACGACCGGGACCGAGCCGCCGATATCCGCGACCACAACGCCGAGCTCCGCGACGACGACGCCGCCGACCGCGATACGGCCGCTGCCCTGACCGAGGCCGGGCTCGGGGCCGCCGTCACGGCCAACGCCGATCCACCAGGCCGAGGCCGGGCGTGAAGCCTCCGCCGGGGACCGGCGACACAGTCGGGACGACCGCGGCGACGGGGCCCGCGGACGCTTCGAAGCCGAGCGGGACCGCATGGCCTCCCACATTGACCGTGGTGCCGGCGCCCACGACCGCACCGCCGCAGCAGCCGCCGCCGCCGAGGATGCCGATGCGGATGCGGATGCGCCTGACCCCTGATCGGGCCGTGTGCACCCGGTGAACCGGACCAGCACCGCTGTGGCCCGCCCCCGTAGCGCGATCAGGTGCCGACGTGAACTGGAACAACCCCACACCCGCCGACATCGTCGAGCTACACCAGCTGAGGATCTCCTACGGGGGTCGGCGGGCGGGAAGCACCGTTCGGTGCGCACCCGTTTTTCTTACAGAACCCGCGGTGGCGGGAACCCCCGTCGCTACACCGACACCGCTGCCCCACGTCAAGGAGACGACGCGGGTTGCCGACACGGCGGTCGCCATCCGTCCTGTTCCGACGGAAAACGATCGAATACCGACATCTCCCGTCCGCACGATAACGACAGTTATCGTCCTGTTCGTCGTGGGCCACCGCCGCGATCAGTTCGCCTACGGACAGCCCGGCCCTCCAGAGGGCTTGGCCGAGCTGGTCGTTCTCTGCGGGTCCTCAAAGAATTCGACGATCACCGTGGCTGAGCTTGACGAGGCCCATCGCGTGGCCCTCAGTCGACGACCCGGAGGTTGCCGCGGCGACCCCGTGAGCGGGGGTCTGCCGGGAGCTGGTTCCAGTTCTCGATGTCGACCTGCACGAGCCGTTCCCCGACCGTCAGCTTGTCCGGGAACACCACCAGGGTGTGGCCTCGGCCTGTGGCGGCCGGCGCTACCAGGCCGTGAAGTCCGAGCTGGTGGGCGACGGCACTGACCTCCTGGCACCGGCGATAAGCACCACGGTCGTCTGTTGATGACTGGAGGACGTCCATGGGGATGTCAATCGTGACGCGCGCAGCGGCGGAGCGGAGGTCGAGCACCTCGTTGATCGCGACCGTGGCGCTCACGCACACGCGGGGCACGAAGGCACTGGCCGGCATCGGGTCCTCGACGGGGTCGACGAGGTGCCGGTAGGCCTCGACCACCACGGACTCCCGCGGGCGACCCAGGTACAACACCGGGAACCCGTCGGCTGTCCCCCACCGGCCGAGCGCCGTGTACCCCTCCAACGCGGTAGCGACGTGACGAGCGGCGAGGTGCCGCTCCCACGTCCCGTCGACGGTGGAACGAGGAGCTTCAGCGATGCGGTCGGCCAACGAGTCCATCGGTCATCTCCCCCCTGCGACCCAGCGGGCCTGGTCCAGGACCTCGTCGGTCCGGCCGTCCATCAGAAGCTCGATGGGGCGCTGCATGTCCAGGTTGCGGTTGCGGGACCGCAGCCAGATTTCCATGCCTTCCGGGGTGTAGGTGTCTCGCAGCACATCGATGATCGTGTGCAGATCCAAGAGCTTGTCGGCGCTTCTGCCCCTGGGTGAGTTCGCACCACTGGCCCAGTTCTGCACGGTGCGCGCCGACGAACCGACGACCTTGGCGACCTCGACCTGCGTCACCCCAGCAGAGCCGATCTTCTCCAGCACCCCCAGGAAGCTCAGCGACTGCGCTCGTTGCCCCGGCGGGGCCTGGTGCTCCCGGTGGGCGGCGGTATCAGGCATGCGGGCTCCTCTTGCGTAGGTAATTGCACATCATGCTGCGCTATCAGTTGCTTGACAACTTGCGTGTCGAGTTGCGTGTCTGTGCTACCGTCGACACTACGATCGAGAGGTGTAGACGATGGCCGAGCTGCTCATCAGGGTGGGTTCACAGGACGTAGCGCTCATGAACCGTGTCTTCGGCCTGGACGGTGCCCGAGCGGCAGCATGGCGCCCCGACCGGCTCGTCGTGGACGCTCACGTTCCCGCGAAGACGTCCGAACTTGCCGCCATAGCTCGCCGCGCGGGGGTTCCGTTCCTCGTCGATCCCCAGACGTACTTCCTGCAGGGCGCCCAGCACTCTGGAGACCCCTGGGCCCAGCTGCCCTTCGGCGACCCTCGACCCCTGACCGCCGCAGACTTGGCGAGCACTGCCACCCAGGACGCTCTGATCGCGACGTGCATCGACTACCAGATCGCGGCCGGCGCCACCGCGATCATCGCGCCGTACCTGCACCTCGAACGACTCGGCGACGGCCTCGTCTTCGTTCAGGCAGCTCTCTGGAAGCGAACAGCTGCCCTGCTGGCCGCCCGCGGCAATCAGCTCCCGGTCATCGCGGTCGTAGCCCTCGGATGGCGCCTGCTTGACCCGTCTACGGACAAAGACCTGATCCCCGTCTGGGAAGCACTCGATGCTCTGCACCCCACCGAGGTGGCGATCGCCGCCACCAAAGCGCACATGGGGTCCACCGCCGTAGACCGCCTGCACCACCTCGTCATGCTCATCAACAAGCTCACGCCCGCCTACCCCGTGCTGGCCTGGCAGCAAGGACTACTCGGCGAGGCCTGCGTCGCAGCGGGCGCCCGCGGATACGAGACCGGGATGGCGATGCGAGAGCACTGTGACCTGCAGACCGCTCAGAACTCCCGCCGCACAGCGCCCACCGGTGGCCGAGGTGCGCCACCGGTGTACATCCCGGCCCTCGGCCGCGGCATCCCCAAAAAAACCGTGAGAGAACTACACACAGACCGCACGGTGTGGAGCTCCGTTCTCTGCGCAGACCCTCGGTGCTGCCCCTCAGGCGACCACGTCCTCAACGACGCCCGACAGCACGCCATCGTCTCCCGCGCACGAAGCCTCGCCGAGCTGACCCAGATCGATCGCGCCACCTGGCGATGGGCTGAAGTCTCCCGGCGGTCAGCCCACGGCATCCGGCTCAGTCAACGGATCAACAAGATCGCCGACCGAACCCCGGGCATGGCCCGGGTAGACACACGAGCACTAGAAGCCATCCACACCGTGTCCGACCAGCGCAGGCACCTCAGGCGACGACGCAAGGCCGCTTGATCTGACCTCGCACCAGCCCCCGATGGTGCAGACGGTGCGGGCGCGTGGATCGAGCTCCCCTCCCTACGTACCCGACCTGCCGGGCCTCCGTCTCCCCCGCCACCGCTGCGTCGCGGGGGAGACGGAGGGCTAGGACGTTGACGCGGCGGTTGCCACAGCACGGCCCCGCGCGCCCACCGGTGCGTTCTGCGATGCGTTGATCGTCAGGGCGGTGCCGGCGAGAACGACCTGGACCCCGGCCAACGCCACGCCACCCCACATCCCCACCTGCATCCAACCGACACCGTCACCCATGTCGGCTTGCATCTGGTCCGCGCTCATGGTCGACCACGGCGCCGCCAGCAGAAGCACGTGTGCCAGAAGCATCCCGGCGTACATCAGCCCGGTCATCGCCCACACGCGGTCCGAGGGGCCACGCGAGAGAGCCCGCACACACGGCAGGCAGCCCATGGCCATGACCACGAGTAGGCCTCGAACCAGGGTGCCACCGTGCCCTGGCATGACGGCCGTCAGCAGGTGCAGGACCACGCAGAGGCCACCGACAACGACGGCCGTCCCAGCGAGCACCGGAACCAGCCGGCCCGGCCGGGACGCACCGTGGTCTGCGGTGCGCCCCGGCAGAACAGCTGACCGCCTGCCACGAGCTGGGGAGTGGTCGCCTGTCATGGGTGAGTGGTGGTTGGCCGGACACTGCTCGCCTGAACAGGGAGCGGGTCCTCCTCCATCATCCCTACCTCACGCACCCGCGCCGGGTCGGTGATCCGGACGTAGAGGAACCAGACCAGTCCGAGCACCACCACGCCCACGAAGATGTAGGGCAGCAGGTCGTAGGGCGGTTCCGGCACCGGGACAACGTTCTTGTAGGCGATGTACAGCAACGCGAGCACGACCATGACGGCAACGACGGTGAACATCGGATTCGCCTCCCGGCGCCGCCGCAGGAAGATCGGTAGTGCCACCGCCATGAGGAGGTAGGCGAGCATGTATCCGAAGGTGCCGATGGTCCCGGTGTAGGCGTAGATATTCAGGGGCGTGGTGCCGGTGGCGACCATGACGAGCGGCACTGCCGCGACGACGGGGGTGCCCAGCCAGATCGCCACGTGCGGGGTCTTGTGGACGGGGTGTGCTCGCGCGAACACCGACGGGAGCAGACCCTCCTCGCCCATCGTGTACAGCACCCGGGATGCCGCGTTGATGCTGGCGACGATGACCGCGAAGAACGACGAGGTGATCCCGAGGTCGATGACCCACGAGACACTGCCCAGGCCGTTCTGGGTGGCCAGGTCGCTGATGGGGGCGGCACTCGTACCCAGTCCGTCAGGGCCACCAAAGCCCAGCACCGAGGTGTACGCGGCGAAGATGTAGAGCAGCCCCACGAGGACGGCGCTGCCGAGCACCGCCCGGGGAATTGCCCGGTGCGGGTTGCGTGCCTCAGCGCCGAGAGACGCTGAGCTCTCGAAACCGACGAAGCCAAGCACCGCGAGGACGATCCCGAACGTGACGCCATCGAACGTGACGCCCTGCAGCTGGACCTGGGAGGTGTCCAGGGAGAACCCGTTTCGGGCCAGGACGACGATGAGGACCACCAGCACAGCGAGAACGGAGAAGATCTCGAGCACAAGGCCGAGCCGGGTGGAGATCTTGATGCCGGTGACAGCCAACCGCCCGGCGGCGGCAGCGAGCACCACGTAGATGATCACTTGGGTGAGGGTGGCGCTGCCGGAAAGCCCCATCGTGGTGAGGAGGTTTCCGAGGTAGATGCCGGACCCGGCGAGACCGACCATGGCGATACAGGTGTAGCCGATGACCAGGCCCCATCCCGCCGCAAACGCCCCGGCCGGCCCGAGCCCTCGGGCCACGTAGCTGTAGAGCGAGCCCGAGGAGGCGAACCGCCGGGCGAACTGGGCCACGCACAGCCCGATGAGAAGAACAACGACCATCGCAACCAGGTAGGAGATCCACGCACCGGAACCGGCGTAGAGAACGATCAACGCGGGTCCAGTGGCCATGACTGCGCTCGGCGCGATCCCGGACACGGACTGCGCGAGGACCTCAATCTGGCTCATCGACTCGTGGGCGAGTCCACGGTCGGTGTGGGTGGCGGGGGGAACTTCCGCCGCGGACCGGGTCACGGCATGACCTGTTCGCGCGCACCCTCGCCGACCTGCGCACCGCCGGCGTGGCACGCGGGGATGGAGCGGGGCATGTCCAGAGCCGGGTTGCCGTCGAAGAACCCGAACGGCTTGAGGTGGAACCCGGCATAGCCGACGGGCATGATCGGCCAGTCCTCCGGGCGAACTGCGTGGTGGGCGCCGAAGGAGTACCACACGACGACGTCCTGGTCCTCGAGGGATCGGTCGGCCTTGGCGAACTCCGGCAGGCCTCCTGGCGTGTTGTTCTGGTTGGGGTAGTCACCGGCGGCGTACATCTCGCCGGGGTCATAGGCGGTGACCCAGAGGTGCTTGTAGGCGAACTGGGCGCGGGACCAGGCCTGCGAGCCCTCACCCTGCATCGGGAGCACGTTCTCCCCCGGCATCAGCTTGTACCCGACAGGTTGCCCGAGCTCGTTGACCTCGGTGGGGTTGACGACCTGCCAGGTGCGGGCCACGAGCGGGTTGATCAGCCGCTGGGCCTCGCTTTCCCGCGCCAACAGCGTCTTCTGCGACACCCAGGCGTTGCCGTAGGGGTTGTCCGCACCCGGGGGCAGCGCGACCGCGTCGACCTCGTAGACGGAGTTGCCGACGCCGTCGAGCTGCATGTCCAGGCGCACGTTGAAGAAGTGCTGGTGGTTGGGGCCGTACAGCCCAGGAGCCACCAAGTTGCCGAAACGTGGCTGCTCACCGACCGGGATCGCTCCCGTGGAGATGACCCCGGACAGCTTCACCTCGTACTGGATGGTGCCGTCGGTGTAGAGGTACCAGAAGAACCCGTACTCATAGTTCCCGACGGTGGCGAAGCACGAGATGACCAGTCGACGTGAGCGCCGGACCTCGACCTTCTCGGTCCGGAAGTCGGTGTGCTTCCAGCCGACACCGAAATCTTCCTCGTGCATGCAGATGGCGTTCGGGATCGTCAGCGGGTGACCGTCCTGGTCGTTGGCGACCGCATCGAAGTAGCGGATCTCGCCCAGGCAGTCGCAGCCCAGCTGAAGCGGGTTCAGCAGGAGTCCGACCCCGTACTCGCCCTCGTCGAAGACGTTCTTGATGCGATGGGTGGGGGCTGGGTCGCCGTAGGGGATGTACATCTCCGACAGTGATGCCCGGTAGATGATCGGACGTACCCGGCCCCGGTCTTCGTAGCCGATCTGGTGCAGAACAAGACCCTCCCTCGGGGAGTACCCCACCCGCAGCCGCCACTTCTGCCAGCTCACGGCATGGCCCTCGACGGTGAAGCTCGCCCCTTCGGGCTGGGTGATCTCGATCGGCCGAACGTCCCCACGGAGCCCGGTGTGCGCCGGCCGGTTGTCGTCGTCGAACATCAGCTCCGGCATGTAGTTGCCGGCCTTCTCCGGAACAGCCACCACACCATGGTCACGGACGTCGATGACCTCCATGAGGTCTAGGTCGACGAGCACGATGAGTCCCTCGACCGGCCGGGCGTAGCCGTTGTCGTCCTCCCGGGACCGGAGGAAGGTCAACGGCCGTATGAGACGGCGGCCCAGCGGGTCCTCGATGTCGTATCCCGCCGCCCAGGGATCGATCATCGCCAGCGAGAAGTCCGTGACGCCGCGCTTCCGCATCGCCTCCTGCCACTCGGGGTTCGCGCGGGTGACCTCCTCGGTCTGGAAGAACTCCTCCAGCATGATGCTGGGCTGCGCACCCTCCACCACACGCCACGAGCTCACTGCCCGCGAGGACAGGGACACCACCGTCTCTACCGTCTGCTGGTTCGAGCGGTCGTACAGCACCACGAACGCCGACCGCTCAGGAGCCTCGGCACTACCCTCCACGAAGCCCAGGACCTCCCGCTTGGGGGGCTCGTGCAGCGCAATGGAGACGAAGCGAACCCGAGCATCGAGACTCCGCTGTTCCCGGAGGATGGCCGACACCTGGTCGATCTCGGCCGCGCTCAACGGTTCCAGCGGGTGATTCACAGTGGTTCTGACGTCGGACAACCGTGCCGTCATCGGGTCTCCTTCAAAGCGCAGGGGCTCGGGCGAAACCTGGGTAACACCTCGCCAGTAGACTCCCTGCCATGACGCAAGTCACGCATCAGTTTGAATGAGAATGTCCTCCTAACTATTCTCATTTCAAGCAGACGAATCGGATCTACTCGGCGCTGCACGATGGGGTTGCCTCAGCCCCCTCGTAGACAGCGGTCGCGCTAGTTCAGTTCTCAAGGACCAAGCCGTGGGCGTCGGCCAGATGACCGACCCGGCCCTGGTGTGGTACGAACCCGATCCAGGCAAGTAAGAACCCGGAAACCCGCCTCGCCACCGCTGTTCTCCATCAGCCCCCGGCCGCAGACCACGACTACGGGTTACCCTCCGAACGCAGCCACGATTATTTTTGCCTGCTTACCCCAAGGAGGGCGATGGTCGTGACGCCACCGCAAACGGGTTGGACACGCGCGGAATCACCCGTCGCAGGCCTGCGTCGACGCGGGCTGACACTTACTCAGGTTCTCGCCCAGTCCGTGGCGGCGGTGGCACCGTCCGCGGCAATGGTCACGTTGCCGGGCATCGTCATCGCCGAGGTCGGTAGCGCCGCCATCGCGTGTTTCGCTGTCGCCGCCGCAATTGTGTTTTTAGTGGGCTACTGTCTTTCCCACTTCGCACGGCGCATGGCCTCGGCCAGTGGACTCTACAGTTATACCGCTAAAGGGCTTGGTCCGGTGGCCGCGTTCACAGCAGGTTGGGCGCTGATGATTGGCTACCTAGGCATCGCCCTCGCCAGCGTCCTCGCCAGTGCGTTGTACTTCACGTCGTTGATCGAACTAGTTGGTCTTGCCGCTGCCGGTTCGACCGTCGTGTTATCGGCTACGATACCGGTCCTCGCCGGCCTGGCGGCCTTACTCATGGTGCGCGGGATCAAGCTGTCGGCGCGCGTAGCTCTTGGCCTGGAAGTTACGTCAATTGCCTTGATCTTGGCGGCGTTGGCCATACTGAAGATCAATCAGGCTGAGGGCATCACTGCCCCGCCGGCTTCCACGGGCCGGCTCACCATCGATGCCGTCGGCCTCGGAGTCGTGCTCGCCGTGACCTCGTTCGTCGGATTCGAGAGCGCCGGAACGTTGGGGGTCGAGGCGAAGCGTCCGCTTGTGTCGATCGCGCGAGCCATGCGATGGCTCCCCCTGGTACTCGGGGTCCTCTACCTGGTTGCCGTCACTGCGCAGGTAGCCACCTTGGCCGCCGCGCCGTTGGACATTGGGCGCAGCCCGACCCCGGTCGCCGACCTCACACGCTTACGCGGTGACACTGCGCTCTCGGCGGTGATTGATATTGGCGTCGCTGCGTCTTTTTTCGCTTGCATCATAGGCTCAGGCAACGCATTCGTGCGCATCGTCTTCAGCATGGGCCGGGAAGGCATATTCCCTACCGTCCTGGGCCGTACCCACCGCCGATACGCCACTCCCCATATTGCGACAGTGGCCCTGTTGACGTTGTTGGTCTTCGTACCACTGATCATGGTTGTGGCCCACACTGCTCCGAGAACCTCTCTCGTTGCACTGCTCACTCTCTCCGCGTTCGGATATCTCACCTCGTACACCTTGGTGTGCATCGCAACACCAACATTTTTATGGCGCATCGGCGAACTCACCGCCCGCCCCTTACTCGCCGGAATTGTTGCATCCCTCACGATGGGGACCATCATCTACGCCGCCTTCGCCGCCACTCTCTCCGCCGATTCGAGCGTCCCCATCGCATTCCTCCTGACTATGGTGACTGGTTGGCTTCTCCTGGGCGCAATATGGCTCAACGACAGATCAAGACTCCGGAACATTGGGGTCTACGACGAAACGCTCACCCGTGACGTCTATATCGGTGTGACGCCATATGGAAACGACATGGCGGAGACCGATGGGCGCTAGCCTCTCGGGTCGCCAGCCCAAGGCGGTAGTGACCGCGCTCGAAGTTTTGGAAAAGGTGGCCACGAGCGGTACCGGAGTCACGGCGAAGGAGATTGCCCATTCACTGGGTCTACCTCCGGCCACGACGTACCGGCTGCTGAACATCTTGGTCGCCGAGGGGTACCTGGTGCGCCTGGCTGACCTCACCGGTTTTGCACTCGGCCAACGGATGGGCAGGTTGCTCGGGCCCACCCGGCCGCCGACGGTCTGCCACGCGGCACATCAACTTGTCACTCAGTTGCGGGAGAACATTCGCTTTGCGATCTGCCTCGTGTGCTACTACCCCCCCACGACTGTGCAGGTCGTCGACGCAGACCCCGACCATGCGCTTCAGGCTGACGATACGTGGGTGCGTCACCTTCACGCGTCGGCCGTGGGCAAGCTGCTCCTCAGCGAACAGGGCGACTGGCGTGACATCTTCCCCGAACGTCATTTAGTGGCGATCACTGCTCACACCATTACCAGCCCCGCCGACATGGACAGCCAAGTCGTTAAATTCAGGGAGCGCGGGGTAGCCCACCAACTGGGTGAGCTGCGCTCCACCACCGCCTGCTACGCCGTCCCTGTTCGATCGGTGTCCGGCGCCCTGGTCGGCGCGCTAGCAATCTCGGGGCCGCTGGAACGCCAGGAAGCGCTTGCCGAACTAGTGCAGCCCATGCGCGACTGCGCAGACCAACTAGGACCGCTCTTGGCCTGACTCGGTCACCCGCGAAAAATGACCCTCACTGGGAACCGCCAGGGCGGTCACCGCAGCTGCCGGCCCCCGCGCAGGGTCAGTCGGGCAGGTCGGTAGCGGCGGGCACCACCAGGCCGAACATGTCGGTGATCGAGGCCAGGCTGGCCGCCTGCAGCGCCGCGGCGGACACCACCTGGTCGTCGAGGCCAGGAAGCGCCCGGGTGGCCGTGGCCCCGGCGACGATGGTCGGGCGGTACCCGAGGCTGAATGCACCCCGCGCCGTCGAGTTGACGCACATATGCGTCATGAAACCGGCAATCACCAGGTCCCGTCGCGACGACTCCGACAGCAGCGCGAGCAGCTCGGTCTCGGTGAACGCGTTGGGATACCCCTTGACCACGACGGGCTCATCCTTCCGGGGTGCCACCCGGGCTACGAACGCACCACTCTCCGCGGTCACGTCGAAGAGAGAGCCCACTCCATCGTCATGCTGGATGTGCACCACAGGGATCCCCGCGGTGCGGGCGCGCTCGAGCAGTGCCGCACCCTCGTCCAACGCGGCCTGCGCCCCCTCGAGCTCCAACACCCCGCCGGTGTAGGTGTTCTGCATGTCCACCAAGATCAAGATTGACTCCGCCAACGATGCTGGCACCGAGGGAAGACCGGACAACGTGCGCAACGTCGGATTCACAGCCATGGCGATCTCCTCAAAGACTCAGCCGACCCGGTAGCGGCAGATCCACAATCGTAGTGAGCGCTCCGCGCACCACGCGGTGGTGGGGCGACCACACCCGGCAGCTGACCTCGCCCAGTCATCGTCCCTTCCCGACAGCACGTCCTCGTCGGGGGTTGGCGCCCTGGTGGCGTGGTGCGTCAGCTGACGATCCCACTAACGTTCATGCGGCTGTCCGCAGGGCCCGGACCCGGTTGTTGCGGGCCTCGTGGGTGAGCTCGGCGAGGCCGAGGTGTTCCAGAAGCGGTGGCAGGTACATCCCGAACCGGCCCCGGTAGCCGTTGCGCTGGCCGTACCAGCCACCGACCGGGTTGCTCGGTGAACGCCCCCACGCCTCAACGGTGCCCTCGACCGCCGGCTTCTTCTCATCAGCGGCACCCAACGGCACCCAGTCGTCGCGCTCGAGCAACCACGCATGCAGATCCTCTACCGCCCGAGCCTGGTACCTCAACGTGGTGGCACCCACGACGCACACCAAGGTGGTCCCCTCGCGGTACATGCTGTACGTGGAGGTGCCCGGTGGCGTGCTCAGCTCCCACGGGTCCGCACGGGTTCCGATCTGCATGACTGCCTCTCCCCAACTCCCAGGACGACCCGGCTGCGCGGAGTCACGCTGCCCCATCGAAGCCAACTGGGGTACCCCACAAAACACAACGGGGGCTGCGGAACTCAGTGCTCGGGGCAGACCAGATCGGGGGCCGTGGTCCACCCCGCGGCCACCAGCCACCTCCGCGCCGGGTAGGCTACCGACCCCTCCGCGCTGTCCTCGGCCAGTGCCCCGGTGATGATGGGCCCGTCCCCGCAGCGGCTGCACTCCACGTTCACGACCGGGCCCCGCGGCTGGCAGGTGCGACAGTGCCCGGCCTCAACGACTGCACCGGGGTTGTCGGGGTCCGGCTCAAGCCAGCGCATCGCAAGATCAGCGCGGAGCTGCATCGCCTCCTCCCGGGTACCGGGCTCATGACCGCACGAAGGGCACGCCCGCGACGACCGCCCCGCGCTGGCAGCGACGGGCGGTGGCCGCACCGGCGCCGGTGCGGCCCCCGCCGCCGGCGTCATGGCGGGTTGGGTCTTGAGGTGGCGGTACAGGGTGGTGCGGCTGACCCCCAACACGTCGGCGACCTCCGTCAGCGGGGTGCCGGCGGTGACCATCCGTTGGGCCTGCTTCGTCTTGGCTGCGGTCATCACCGTGGGTCGGCCCCCGACCCGGCCCCGACGACGGGCCGCCGCCAGGCCGGCCATGGTCCGTTCCCGGACGAGGTCACGCTCGAACTCCGCGAGCGAGCCGAAGATGTGGAAGACCAACCGGCCCCCCGGGGTGGTGGTGTCGATCGCCTCCTGCAGCGACCGGAACCCGATCCCCCGCTCGGCCAGACCCCGCACGGTCTCAATCAAGTGCGGCAAGGACCGACCCAGGCGGTCCAGGCGCCATACCACCAAGGTGTCCCCCGGACGCAACGCGTCCATCAGGCTCGCGAGCTCGGGCCGGTCCGTCAGAGACCCCGAGGCGGTGTCGGTCCAGGACCGGAAGCACCCCGCGGCGCTCAGAGCGTCATGTTGCAACGCAGCGTCCTGCTCGAGGGTGGAGACCCTCGCGTACCCCAGCAGCTCACCCACGAGGACGCACTGTTCCACAACTCACCGTCAGGCCGTCTCGCGACACAAGGGTTTCGGGCACCAGTTCTGCACCCTCCACTCCCCCACCCTGTCGGGAGCACCGCTTGGGGTGGGGGCGTGTGCCAGAACCGACCCTGAGCGGCGCATTCACCGCGAGCTCCGCGGCCGGCCTCTGGGTCGGCGACTCGAGGGTGCCGTTGGGCGTCGCCGGGTGTTTCACAACCGCTCGAATGTGGCGCTCTCGACGTCGTTGCCGGCACCCGGCAACACGCGGCGGGGAGACGGGTGCGCCGCACCCGGCCCTGGACGGAACGTGCTCAGGTGAGAACGATGGTGACGCCCATCATGTGACGTCCTAGGAGGAGCTTGTGAAGACTGCGCAGATCGACGGTGGCGAGCTCGCCTACCGCGACGACGGCCCGCCCGACGGTGAGCCGGTGCTGCTCGTTCACTCGCTGTTCTTCGACCACACCATGTTCGACGCGCTGTCCGCCCGGCTGGTAGCCGCCGGGCACCGGGTCGTTTCCTACGACCACCGCGGCCAGGGCGCCAGCTCACCAGCCCCCCGGCAGGAGGTCAGCGTCGACCGCCTCACCACCGACGCCGCCGCCCTCATCGAGCACCTGGGCCTCGCCCCGGTGCACGTCGCCGGGAACTCCCTGGGCGGCTTCGTCGCACTGCGGCTGGCCGCCCGCCGCCCCGACCTGCTGCGCACCGCCACCGCCATGGGCTCCTCCGCGGAGGAGGAACACTCCCTGGCGGAGTTCGAGCCCCTGGTCGCCCAGCTCGGCGAGCTCGGTGGCGCACCCCTGGTGGACACCCTGATGTACATCATGTTCGGGGACACCTCGCTGCGGGAAGCCGGGCCGACCGTCGAACACTGGCGTTCCAAGATGACCGCCCTGGGCACCACCATCGCCGACGCCGCGTGGCAGACCATCCACCGCGACAGCATCGTCGACGAGCTAGCGGGCACCACCGTGCCCGTGCTGGCCATCGCCGGCACCGAGGACCACGCCTACCCACCCCCGGTGTCCGACGCGCACATCGCCACGGCAACCGGCGGGCGCAGCGTGACACTGGAAGCCGCCGGGCACTCGGTGGCCCTCGAACAGCCCGACCGCGTCGCCGACCTGCTGCTCGAACACTTCGCCGCCTCATCAGGATCAACCACGCCCAAATAACCGGCCGCCCGCTCAGGGTCTACCCGGTATTCCACAACCGACCGAATGTGAACTCATGCAATTCTGTGCATGAAGATGCAGCGACAACAATTGAGGCCGCAGGCTCTCCCAAACTGACCTCGGCCGGCGACGACCAGCGAGCGGTCACCTCCACTGGGGCCTGGAAGACTTCCCCACATGCACACCTTCATCCCCACCGGGCTCTCCACCGCGCGGCGATGGGTGCAGGCCAACGGCCACACCGCCTCCAACCGCCGCCGCCTCCCCACCGCGGTAAGACAGGCCTACAACACCGCCCACTGACCCCTCCCCCGCCCGATAGACCGCGGCCGGCCGAGGGCAAGGGCCACGCGCACCTGGCCCGGTTCACCCCACCGACAGGGCATCACCTCAGCGGGCGAGAGCCGCAAACGTGGTGGACAGGCGCTACCCGCCCGATGCGTTCCCCGCGTCCTTCGGCACAAGGAGCCAAACCGCGGGCACGCTGACACGCAACAAGCGAGAGGGAGTCACCATGGGCCAGCCGGGAGCGGCGCAGACGAACAGGCTTAGCGCCGACCCCGGTGAACGTCCCGAACCGGAGGTGGAGGAAGCCTTCGACCGGCTCGTCGGACAGGGCCCCGAGCGGCTGGTCCGCCCGCTGCTGCCCCTGGTCGCCACGGGCCTGCTCGGGGGCATCGACGTCGGCGTCGGGGTACTCGCCTACCTCGTCGTCGAGCACGACACCGGCAGTGCGCTGCTCGGGTCGTTGGCCTTCACCGTGGGGTTCGTCGCCCTGCTCATGGCGGGCAGCGAGCTGTTCACCGAGAACTTCCTCGTCCCGGTCGTCGCCGTGGTCGCCAAAGAGGGCACCATCCTGCAGCTGCTGCGGCTGTGGGTGGTCAGCCTGGCCGCGAACCTGCTCACCGGCCTCGGGATGGCCGCGATGATCGTCTACGCCCTGCCCGACGTGCAGGACACCGCGATCGCCGCCGGCGCCCACTACGCCGAGCTCGGAATCACCGTCCGCTCGTTCCTGCTCGCCGTCCTCGCCGGTGCCGTCATCACCCTGCTCACCCGCATGCAGAACGCCACCGACAACCTCGGTATCAAGATCGTCCCCGCCATCATGCTGTCGTTCGTGCTCGTCGCGGCGAAGCTGTTCCACTGCGTGCTCGACTCCATCCTCATGTTCGCCGGCCTGCTCACCGGCCGCGCCCCCTACAGCTGGGCCAACTGGGCCAGCGCCCTCGGATGGTCAGCCACCGGCAACATCATCGGCGGGCTCCTCCTCGTCACCGGCATCCGACTCCTCCGGGTCCAACACCGCGTCGCCGAAGAACGCCACCAAAGCTAAGACACACCACGCCCATGTTTCACAACCGAGCGAATATGTCACTGCTTGCTCAACGGTTGATCTTGCTAACACCCGTAGGTGATGTGGTGCCAGCCCTCAGCAGCCTGGGTCGGCTTCGCGTGACCCGGCTGGGCCAGCTTCACCGGTGTGCAGACCAACGTGCACAAGCAGCTGTCGGGTGGCGAAGGCAGCCCTGGGACGGGGATGCTCAGCACCGTGACTAGGGGCGCCTACCCACCCGACACCGCGGGGTTCGAGACCGGTGACCGGGTGCTCGCCGCCCACGACATCGGAGGCATGTTCCGTCCCCGGATACCGCGCGGCACCGGGGGCATCATCATCGAGCTCACCCCGCACGGACGTCTCGTCGTCCACTTCACCGGAGGACACCGCGTCACCATCGACACCGACGACGTCACCATCGCCCCACCCTGACATCACCATCGCCACACGGTGGCCCCACCCGCAGCCCGGGTGGTGTTTCAGAACCGGCCGGTTCTGACCCATCGTAGTTCTGTCACGGGCAGTAGCGACGGGTCGATGCGTCCGCCGAGTACTCATGCGCTGCGCGCAGGCCCTCGGTTGTCAGGGGCCACCGTGGGCGCCGCCACCCTCTGACGCTCCTCGCGCCCACTGGTCGCCCCCGGGGGCCACACTCGGTGCGTGGCCCGCGGCGATCACCCGATGCGCACCCCGTTCTACGGAGTGCTGCTCATCGTCGCCGCCATGGTGAGCTCCACGCTCGTCTCCGTCGCCGGCCCGACGTGGCTGCGGGTGGTCGTCTACATCCTGGCCGCGCCCGCCGCACTGGTGGGATTCGTCATGACCTTCCGTGACTACAACCGATGATTCCCCCGACTCCCACAACGTGAGGCCTCAGACCGGGCGGGCGCCGCGACCGACCCTTCAGACCGGCGGTACGTGAGGCGAGGGCGCCCGCGGTCGACGATCAACACGCTGAAACCCCGACCACGGTCGTCATAGACTCGATCGCGTTCGTGCACAACAGGTGTGGTCGAGTCTCAGGTGCGGTAAGCAGCTCCAGCCGACCGGTCCCGGGTGCAGCCGGAAGACCACGTCGCAGACGACGAGGTGTTCCACAACCGAGCGAATATGAACCCACCCCGCTCGACTGTCGGGTTCTCCAGTTCGGCCCCGGACCCCGGCCATGCGCGTCGGTGGACAGCGGCGGCGCCCAGCTGGCAGCTCCGCCCGGGTTCGCCGCCTTGGTAGCGCGCCCTCGCTCCGACCGGGGGTCAAGCGCGAACTTGGCGATCCAGACGGGTCGTGAGGTCAGAGTCAGTAGCCGCGTCGGACGGCAAGGAGTACTGCCTTCGCGAGACCACACCGCAGCCGGGCTCGCCTCGGCTGAGCGATCACAGTCCATCACGCCACCGTCTTGTGCAGACTGCGGTG
>NZ_CP110618.1 GCF_026153295.1 Rhodococcus antarcticus
GTGATCACGGTGGCGAAGAAGGGCTCCCGGACTCGGGGGTTGGTGGAGTACCTGTTCGGTCCGGGGCGGCACGAGGAGCACACGAACCAGCGGATCGTGGCGGCGTGGGACGTCGGGTGGGAGGGCATCACCCACCCGGATGAGGTGCAGCGGGCACTGCTGACCGCAGAGCTGGACCGGCCGATCGCGACGCTGGAGAGCCTGAGCGGGGAGCGGGCCCCAGCCCAGCACGTCTACCACGTGTCGATCAGCAACCATGGTGAGGACCGCAACCTCAGCGACGCCGAGTGGTCGCTGGTCGCGCACGCCGTGGCGGAGAAGCTGGGCTTCACCGAGACCGACACCCGGGCCGGGGTCCGGTGGATTGCCGTGCACCACGGGGCGGCGTCGGGGGACCGTGACCACATCCACATTCAGGCGACCCTGGTGCGGGAGGACGGTCGGGCTGTGCGCCTGCAGAGCGACCGCCGCGCCCTGCGCGAGGTGGCCACCGAGATGCGCGAGCGCTTCGGCCTGGAGGTCCGCACCCGCGAGGTTGGGGCGGGCACCCCGCCGCTGTCGCGGGTGGAGGTGCAACGCCAGGTGCAGACCCGGGAGGAGTCGGTGCGGGAGGAGCTGCGGCGCACGGTCCGGGCGTGCGCCACGGCGGCCCGGACCGAGTCGGAGTTCGTGGCTATGGCTACTGAGCACCGGGTGGTGCTGCGCCCACGGTGGGACACCGGGACCGGGCGCACCACGGTCGTCGGGTACTCGGCGGCCCGACCCACCAGCCCCACGTCCGGGCAGGACCTGGTGTGGTTCGGCGGCGGGAAGCTCGGCAAGGACCTGACCCTGCCCGCGCTGCGCGCCGGATGGGCGCAGGACCCCAGTGCGGTCCCGGCGTGGCGGTCTGTCGACGACCCCCGGCACACCACGGCCGGGCCAGCGACCACCGGGACCGGGAGGCGGCGACCGGAGCTGACCACCGGTGGCGACACCCAGGAGGTGGCTGCGGCCCGGGCGGTGCACGAGGTGCGCGAAGCCCTGCGGGCGGTCCCGGTCGGGGATGGGCGGGCATGGTCGGCGGCGGCCCGCGACGGGGCGGGGGTCCTCGCGGCAGCAGCGCAGGCGTTGGAGGGGAGGCCGGCGGTGTCGGTGTCGCTGGCGGCGCACGCCCTGGCCGAGGCCGTCGACAAGCAGCCCGGTCGGCACGTGCCACCGGCGGTCGGTGAAGGCCGTCTTGGGTCGGCGGCGCGGGCGATGCTGACCGTCATCGGGGCCAGCGCGGATGGGGTGGGCACCGCGGTGCTGCTCACCCAGGTGCTGCGGCTGTCGGAGTCGATTGCCGAGGCCCACGCCCAGGCCGGGCGCCTGGCCCTGGCCCGGGCGGCGGCCCTGTCCGCGGAGCGCAACGTCACCGCCCTGGCCCTGGTCGGTGGTCCCCGCGAGCTGGGACCGGTGCCCAACCCCGCGATGGCGTGGGCGATGGAGCAGGCGCGTCGGGCCGCCCGCACCCCGATCACGCGCCCACTGGCCTCCCCGAACCAGGCGGCGCCTCCGGTGCGCGGGAGACCGACACGGGACCTCGACCGAGGAATGTAGCCAGGTGCCAGGTGCCAGGTGTGGGGGCGACGCGGTCGAGGACCGCACCGCGTTGGTGTTCACGGTGCGGGTGAGGACGGCCGGGAAGAACCACAACCCGTGACAACCACAGGTGAGCAGGCCTCGGAGCCTGACCCGGCTCTCCGGACCGGTGACGCTGCTGTCCGCTGTCCTGGAGCTCCCGCAGGGCGGCGAGGTTGGCGGTGATGCGTGACCCGGCCCCCGAGGGCACCGCCGGTTCGGTCGCCGACGGCGACCAGTTCAGCCGTTGGTCTGCGTCTCCGTCGGTGCTTCGGGCCACGGCTCCGCCAGCAGGGCTGCGGCGTGCGCCCGCATCTCCCGGTCCTCCTGGAACCAGGCTTTCGCTTCCGGGGAGAACCCGTCGTCCTCGTCCTCCTCCTCCGGCGGGATCGCGTACAGCAGGTCCGCCAGCACCAGCTCCTCGGCCTGGCCCCGGGCCGCTGTCAGGCGACCCCCCTTCTCCAGGTAGGTCTCCCCCGGCAGGTCCGGTCCCGCGACCTGGTCCTCCGCGTCCTGCACCTGGCTCTCGATCTCCGCGGCGAGGCTCTGGAAATAGGCCTCCGCCTCCGCCGCCGAGCCCAGCTCCTTCGTCGCTTCCGGGCGTGACTCCCGGTAGTAGCGGCGCACCCGCTCCACGAACCGGCTCCCGTCGACCACTGCTGTCCCCCTGTTTGTGGGCTTGTTCTGCTCATGGCGTCCCCACGACCACCCGGTGAGAGCCTCCAGCAACGTGGCGTGCTCCGTGGAGGTGGTGCTCGACCGGCACCGATCGCTCAACAACCATGGTCCCAGCTCGTCGCCGTAGGCGGGTCGGCGCCGTCGACTGGCCGTGCGCGAACAGGTGGACCCGCAGCGCGTGCAGGCTCTGCTCCCCCAGTGCTAAGCCCGTCGAGAACTGTTGCGGGCACACGTGTCACATGCGGTGTCTTGTACCCATGAGGAAGCGCCAACAGCTCGCCGACAGCGCGGGCGGACCAAAGTGCACCGTCCTTCGCGACTGGGGCGTGTCTGCAGCGTTTTCCGAAACTCCCCTGACAGTCTCACCTCATGGCCACCGCTGAGCACCGGAAGCTCGGTCGCCCGCACAAGGGTGATCGCCACATGACCTCGGTACGCCTCCCCCAGGAGGTCTACGAGGAGGTGCAGCGACGCGCAGCAGAGCGCGGAGCGCATGTCAGCGGATACCTCGCTGACCTGCTGTCCGTGACCCTGGGCCTGCCCGAATACGCCACCGAGACAGGACAGGAACCGCTGCCGATGACGGGTTAGCAGCCAACGGCCAACCGGCCGTCCCGAACAACTCAACACATCGCACCTAGGTAGCCCCTAGAACGCCGAAAACCCCTCCTTGGCGGGAGGGGCTCGGACTCCGACTAGGGCCGTTGAGTTGGCGCTCAGCGACCAGGTGCTACATCCCCGAAGGGAACTTGCCGTGCGAGGCAGTTCTCAGGGTAGCGCGCACCCTGACGCAGGTCCAGATCAGGACCTCACCAGGGGTGGGCGTGTCGCCACCGGCGCCACTACCTCCCCTCCCCCCCACCGCCGACGCGGCGCGACGACGTCGACGAGACCCGCCTCGCGTCGAGACTCCACCCGACCCGCGGCCTTCACCCCTGCCCGGCCGGCCCCCCGGCGTCAACTCCCCCGCGACGCCTGGTCGACGCTGCCGTGCTGGTGGTCCGCCGACCGCTGGGTCGCCCACGTCGACGCGGTGTACCGCTGCCACTACCTGCTCCTGCGCCCCCAGCTCGTCGCCCTCACCGGCGGCGGGCTGTCCCGCCGATCCCTGCTTGCCGTCGCTACCGCGCACGCCACGGCCGCGGACTACCGCACCGGCCGGAGCTCGCGGCCCCTGCTCGGCGCGACCGGGGGCCCAGCCGGGTTGACCCGGGCCACTGGGCTCGGTGCCCGCACCATCACCCGGGCCCGGACGTTCCTACGGCTCGCCGGCCTCGCCACCGAGGTCGCCCCCGGGCGGCACCGCACTCTCGACGAACGCCTTGAAGCCTGGCACCGCGGACACAACGCCCGAGGCTGGTGCGCGGACTACGCCCTGCACCCCAGCACCACACATGCCCCGATCACCCCGGGGCCTGTGGACAACCCTGTTGACATCGTTGCAGGTCAGAAGATAGATGGCACCCCACCCCGTAGGGGTGCAGTTGATACCAACCCTCACGTTGATTACCTGGTTTCTACGGGTAGAAACAGCCAACATCGAGGCGCTTCGCGCCCGGCATCGAACAAAAGCGGGGCAATGCGGCGGCGGGCGGCGCCCGACGCCAAAGGGCTACTACTGGCCACCAGGTGGGCGAGGAACCCCGACTCCCCCACCTGGGTCAAAACCCTGCCGCCTGGGGTGTGGGCGACGTTCCTGGCCCTGCCAGCTCGACACGGGTGGACCGACCGTGACCTCAACCAGCTCCTCACCGACCACCACGCCGCCGGCCACCGCATCCCCACCCGACCCGACCGCCCCATCGGGTTCTTGTCCTGGGTCCTCACCCGCCATGGCGCACTCGACGACCGACCCTGTGCCCTCGACGACGCGCGCCAGGCCGAAGACCTCGCGGCGGTGACCCGACGCAAAACCCTCGCTGCCCAAGACCACGCCCAGCACATCGCCGACCGCGTGACCGCCCAAGCCGCCCTCGGCGGCGTCGGCCACACCGCCGCCCTCGCTGCCGCGGCGGCTGCTGGGCGCCGTAAGCACGGTCCTTCCTAACCCCAGCGTTAGCGCACCGTTGTCACAACAGGGGAACAACAGCGCAAACAACAGTACAAGCAACACGCATGCTAGTAAATTCGCACTGTTGCTGATCTGGTGGCCACCCGGCGTGGCGCAACAGTAGATAGGTAGTACTACGCCACACTGGTCGCACTGTTGTTGCAACAGGGCTTTCCTGTTGTCCTCTGATCGGAGCGCAAGATGCGACGAGTTGTCGCGATCGCAAACGGCAAGGGCGGGGTGGGCAAGACCAGCCTGACTGCGGGTCTTGCAGGTCTCTTCGCCGCGAGCGGTTACCGGGTGCTGACCGTGGACGCGGACCCGCAAGGGAACCTGCGCCGCGACCTTGGCTACGCCGACAGCGACGGCCAAGAGCTTGCGGCCGCCATCACCGAAGGGACGCACCTCACGCCCATCCGCGGCGTCCGGGAAAACCTCGACGTCGTTCCTGGCGGGGTCGCGCTCGAGGGACTGGTCCTGGCCCCAGACAGCGACCAGCTGCACGGCTTGCGGTCTGCACTCGACAGCCTGAGGCCGCATGGGCAGGCGCACGAGGACTACGACCTCGTGCTCATCGACACCCCGCCTGGGGAGGCCGGCCTGCAGAGCCTCGTATTCGCCGCAGCGGACTACCTGATCATCCCGACCCGCTCCGACGACGCCTCGCTCGACGGCCTTGTCCGCGTCGCCACCCGCTTCGCCGCTGCCCGCGCCACCAACCCCGGCCTGACCTTGCTGGGGGTGCTTCTGTTCGGCGTCCGCGCGAACAGTGTCCGTGCCCGCGAGTCCGTGCGGGCATCCCTGGTCGACACCCTCGACGGCGCCGCGCCCGTCTTCCAGGCCAGCATCCGTTACCTGGAGTCGGCGGCCATCGATATGCGCCGCCGCGGCCTGTTACCCCACGAGCTCGAGCAGTCCCAGCTCAAGGAGAAAGCCCGCCGCATCGCCCGGCTCAAGCGGGGCAGCAGAGCTACCGACAGCGAGGACCTCCTCAGCCGCGACGCCTCCGGCATCGCCGGCGACTACCTCGCACTCGCGAGGGAGATCCTTGACGCCATCGCCGAGCGGGAGACCCCGGCCGCGCACGCAGGTGTCCGATGAGCGACCGACCCAAGCTCGGAGACACCTTCAAAGGCCAGACCGGACTCGAGGGCAGGCTGCGACGAGACCCCGCACCGCCCCGCGCCACCCCAGATGCCCCGGAGCCTGCGCTGACCCCGGAAGGAAACCCCTCCGTACCGGCGAGAGACGACCTGCCGCCGGTGAGCCCACGGGCCCAGCCCGTTCCACGGCAGCCGACGAACCGTGCAGGTGCGGTCAAGGTCGCACCGGGGGGCACCCGGATCGTGTCCGTGCAGCTCGACGTCACCATTCGGGAAAAGCTCCGCGACTTCGCTGCCCGTCAGCACCTCACCCACGGTGGGGTCGCCGTCGACGCCATCGAGGCTCACGCCGGCGAGCTCGCCACACACTGGACAGCCGACCAGGCAAACCAGGGGACTGGACTGTTCCCCACCACCACCCGTCACCGGGTGCGCACCCAGGTCAGCGCACCGACCCAGCTGCGCATGACCCCCGAAGTGGCCCAGGTGCTCGACAACCTCGTCACCCAGTGGTCCGCCCCCTCACGGTCCGCCCTCGTCAACGAAGCGCTACGCCGCCACCTCACCCAGCATGGGATCCCATGAACGACAACTCATCTCGGCCCTCCACCTGATCTCGTTCCTAGGTTCAACCACGGCCTCACCCGGGGCCCGGCCGCTCCGCGGGTGGACAACGACGCAGCAAGCGGTGCCCGACCTTGGCATCGCTAATGGCCGCTCTCGCGCGGCCGGGCCAGTGCGAGGTGTAGCCGGCGTGCCTAAACTGTTCCTATTTGAAACACCACTTTTATGCTGGGCACGACACGTCCGCCCTGATTGCCCGCTCGCCGCTTACCTGGCCGCCAAGGGAATCTTGGTTCGGTTGACCTGCAGGCTGCTCGGCCGCTGCAACCAGGCCTGCTTCGGCCGGGTGCGCCAACCCGTCTGCTGTCGCGATCGTGACAGCGACTACGTGACCAACGACCTGATTAACCCTCAGGGTGACGACCTGGAGCTTGGCTACCGGCTGCTCTCCGGCAAGCTCGCCCGGCTCGGTTACACCGTGGGGGAGCGGTCGGTGTGATGGCTGCGCGCTGCGGAGGTTGTGGTTGGCGTCTGTGCGCAAGGGCGGACGTGGCGGCGGGAGAACACCCGGGCCCGTGGTCCACGAAGACCACCTCCAGCGCAACACCACCGCGGGCGGTCACAGGGTGTTCGCCCGGGTGCAGGGGGGGTGCGCGACCCGCCCCGGAGGACACGATCGGAGCGAAAAGTTCCCCCTGTACCGCTAGATGATCTTGTGTTAACTTCCCTCCCACGATAGTTGCTCGGACTGAACGTGGATTCATGCGGCTCGGCCCACTGTGCAGTTGCAGAAGTGTGGGCTGGTCGATTTGTCAGGAGAATCCGTGTTCTGGCGACAAGTGCGGTACGCACCGCCGGATGAGGCCTCGTCCTCTCCGGTGTCGCCCTTGTTGAGTGCCCGAATTCGAATTCCGATCGCCATTGTCCTGGTCGTGGCGTTGGCCACCGGGGGACGCGCGCCCGCCCTTGCGGCGGCAAGCGCAGTTGCCGCTTCGGCAGCGCCCTCAGTTGCCTCCCCGGTCCAGCCGAGTGCGCCCACCTCGGGCTCGTCGCCGAGCCAGACCCGTGGGTCGGTACCGCCGGCGGCGGATGTGCACGGTGTTCCCATCGTGGCGACCGTCCCGGCGGCGAATACGAGTGCATCGCCGGGGCCGGTCACACCCCGTCAGATCGTGCAGACGCAGCTCGTGCCACGCCGTGTGGTCGCGACCACGAACCCGAGTCCACTACCGAGTCCAGTACCAAATCCAGTACCGAGCCCGGTTCCGGCAACGGTTCCGACGCCGGTCCTGACGCCGGTCCCGACGACCAGCACCTCGAATAGCTGCAACTTCGGTAGCGGCGTGGTGATCCAGTCCAAGTCGGTGAGCTGCCCGACGACGACGTCCACCAACGGCACGACGACGACGTCCACCAACGGCACGACGACGACGACGTCCACCAACGGCACGACGACGACGACCACGACCAGCGGCTCCTCCGGACAGACCGTCACGGTCGGGACGCCCTCCACCGCGTCGACGCCGCCCACCGCGTCGACGCCGCCCACGGTGTCGACGCCGACCACGGTGTCGACGCCGACCACGGTATCGACGCCGCCGACGGCGACGACGTCTACGCCGACCACGGTCGGTACTCCGACGACGGCGTCGACGCCGACCACGGTCGGTTCCGCACCTGCGGCCCAGAACCTCGACGCAGCCTCCGCACCCGCGATGGTGGTTGCGGCAGACAATGTCGTCACGGCCAACCAGGTGGCGGCGGCCGCTGCCACAGCGAAGTCCGAATGGTCCGCCGTCGACCCGACCGCCGACTTCTCCTCCGTCAGGGTCAGCGTCGCCGACCTCCCTGGACTGGCCCTCGGGCAGCAGTCGGGCAGCTCCATCACGGTTGACACCAACGCTGCGGGGTGGGGTTGGGCGATCGACTCGCCGAAGGATCCCGCCGGGACGCACATGGACCTGCTCACGGTGGTGCGGCACGAGCTCGGACACTTCCTCGGTCTGGACCACACGACGTCCGGTCTGATGGCGCCGACGCTCGGCGCGGGCGAGGTCCGGCAGGTCGATGCATCACTGCTCCCCGCACCGGCTGCACCGCCCAGCAGTGCGACCGGGGCGCCGGTGTCGTCCTCGGCGGGTGCGGCTGCGTCGACGTCGGGCACCTCCACGGCACCGACCACCACCTCGACCGTGGCGCCAGCGGCCGGTTCCGCGGCGGTGGATCCCTCCGCGGCGTCGGGGAGTTCGGCACCGACCGCTGCCGCTGTGTCCACAGCGACCCCGCCCGCGACGCCTGCGGTCAGCTCGACGCCGCCGCTCGTGGACGCCACCGCGACGACATCGACGCCGGCACCGGCACCGGCACCGGCACCGGCACCGGCACCGGCTCCCGCATCGGCACCGGCACCGGCTCCTGTGCCGGCTCCCGTACCGGTGCCGGTACCAGGTGCGGACGGGTCACCGGCGACGAGCACGTCCTGGACCGTGTCGGGCTCGTCGGCGACATACGTGGCGAGCTCGGCCGGTGATCTGAGCCTGTCCTACGACCCGGCGACGATGTCGGTGCGGGTGGTGGCGGGCAGCGGCCCCGCTGACTGGGTTGTCGTGGCCGGGTTGAGCTCGGTGGTGATCCAGGCCGGCGCCCGGTCGGTGCACCTGGGCACCTCTGTCCGACTGCCGCCGGTGGCCCTCACCGTTGCCGGGAGTGGCACGGGGGCGGTGCTGTACGGGCCGTCGGTCGACACCTCGTGGACAATCACGGGCACCGACGTCGGCACGGTCGCCGGCGTCGCCTTCGCCGGCTTCGCCCACCTGGTCGGCGCGGCCGGCAGCGTCGCCACCTTCACCGTCCAGCCGGGTGGCAGCGTCGTCTCCCTCGACGGCGGCGGCGCGGGCGCGCTGGTCGTGGCCGGGCAGCAGACATTCCAGGACATGGCCGTCGACAAGCACTCCGGCACGGTCGTGCTCAACGGCACGCCCATCCGGTACGCCGGCCTCGCCCCGATCACGATCACGCCCGGCACGACCGTGGTCACCATCACCGGCACGTCCGGTGACGACGCGATCTCGGTGTCGCAGGCCGGCGGCACGGTCACCGTCAGCGCGCCGACCATGGAGTCGGTGACCTTCACCGCTGCTGGCACGTCCAAGATCGTCATCAACGGTGGCGGCGGGTACGACTCGGTGAGCTTCGCGACCAGCCTGCTGCTCACCGGCGCCGAGCTCGACGTGACGGCCGAGCAGATCACCGTCAGCGGCGTCACCATCAACACCGGCAACGCGCCGATCAACTTCCAGGCCGTCGCCTCCGACACGGGCACGACGACCGTCGGCACCGTGACCGCGACACCGACCACCTCGATCACACTGAGCGGTGCGACGGTCGATGCCAGCAGCATCACCCTCGTCGCGGCGTCCACCGCCACCCCGACCAGCGCCGCCCAGGTCAACGTCGTCAACGTCACCTCGAGCGCGATCGTCTCGATCACCGACAGCACGATCACCGCCACCGGCGACGTCACGGTGTCCAGCGCCTCCACGGTCAACGCGAGCGCCGTGGCGCAGGGCCCGCTCGGCGGCACGGATGCCGTCGACGCCGCCTTCTCCAAGCTCGACGTGACCAGCACGGCCCAGTCGAACCTGTCGGGCACCACGACGTTCACCGTCGGCGGTGCGCTCACCGTGTCGGCGAGCACCGAGAACACGAACCTCACCACCAACGGCAACGCGCTGCTGGCCGGGGCCGGGGCCGGTGTCGCCCTGGCCACGCTGCACGAGTCCACCACGGCGTACATCGACGCGCACTCGACCGGGAACACGGCCGGTTCGGTCGCGATCAGCGCCACCACGGGCAACACGATCACCACGTCCGCGGCGGCCAGCCCCGACGGGGCCACAGCCAACACCGACGCCACCGGCGCGGCGATCACGCCGGCCCAGTTCCTGGGCGCCGTCGTCACCGCGCTGAGCCCCCTGGTGGCCGCCGGTGCCCTGGCCGTGGCGAACCTGACCGTCGACACCCAGGCCTACCTCGCCCCGAACGGCGGCGCCTTCGGGCTCACCACCGGCGACGTCGTGGTCCACGCCGGCGGCGCGACCGACGCCCAGACCGCCGCCGACGGGCACGCCGTGCTGCGCACCGCCCTCGGGATCGGCGTCGCGGTCGCCATCGACATCTCCCACGTGACGACCTCGGCCTACGTCGGGGGCACCACGACGCTGACGGCGACCAGGCTGACCATCGAGGCGCCGGCCAGCGCCGAGACGTTCGGCACCACGGCCAAGGCCGGCGCGGGCACCGGCGTCAACGCCCTGGGGGCGTCGAGCACCGCAGGCTTCGAGGGCTCGTTCGCGATGAACATCGTGACGGTGACGCACACGGCGACGATCTCCGACAACGCGACGCTGACCCTCACCACGCCGGCCGGCGTGTCCCTGGCCAGCGAGCACACCACCGAGTCGACGACCAAGGCGATCCCGACCGGCAACTACTTCTCCCCGACCGCCGTGGCGAACAACACGATCACCCTGTCGCTGCCGTTGCTGCACACCAACGGGACCTTCGCCGGTCTGCCGGCCGCCACCGGGGACAAGGTCGTCTACAACAACGGCGGCGGCACCAGCATCGGCGGCCTCACCGCCCTCTCGACCTACTACCTGTACTGCGGCGGCCCGCTGCTGACCCCTTGCCTGCCCGACGCCACCGGCGCGGTCCACGTCCAGCTCATCTCCGGCAGCCTGCTCCTGCCGACCTTCACCGCCGGCGAGGTCCTCCCGCTCGACCCCACCGTGGCGGCGGGCGACTTCCACTTCCTGCAGCTGGTCGAGAAGCCCACCGACAGCATGGGCGTGGGCGCCGGCGTCGCGGTGAATATCGTCAACGACGCCGGTACGGCCGCCGTCGGGAACGGGGCCTCGCTGGTCGGCGCCGCGTCGCTCGGGCTGACCGCCTCCACGACCGACACCATGACGCTGCTGGCCAAGGCCGGCTCCTCCGGGGCCACGGTCGCGATCACGCCGGTCGTCTCGGTCGCCGTCTCCAACGTTGCGACCAACGCCACCATCGGAACGGGGGCCACCCTCGTCCTGGCCGGCGGTCTGAGGGCTGACGCGACGCAGGCGGCGAGGGTCGACAGCGGCGCCAGCGGCGACACCACGTCCGATGCCGGCATCGGGATCTCGGTCGTCGTCAACGACGTCGACCACGAGGTGCACGCCACCACCGCCCGCAGTCTCACCATCGTCGGCGACATCGCGCTCTCCGCCACCGGTACCTCGGCGACCTCGTCGCTGACCTGGGCCGGGACCGCCGGGGCCCCCGCCTCGAACACCTCACCGTTCGCATCGGTCAACGCCGCCGCGGACAACTTCCTGGGCATGGGCAACACGCTGGCCGGGGGGAGTGCGCCCAAGGGTGGGAAGGACTCGGCGACCCCGACGGCCGGCAGTGCTGACAGCTCGGGCACGTCGATCAGCGCCGCCGCCGCGATCTCGTTCAACCTGGTCCGGTCGGTCAGCGACACGACAGTGCCGTCCGGGGTCACCCTCACGGTCACCGGTGGCGCGCTCAGGCTGGCCTCGTCGGGCAACACCGACACCAGTGCGGTGTCCGACGGCGAGACCGGCACCGGCGGAGCGACCGCGGCCATCGGCGCCGGCGTCGCGCTGAACTTCGTCACGATCGTCAACACCGCCGACGTCACCGGCGGCGCCACGATCACCGCTGACGGTCTGGAGGTGTCGGCGAGGATGACGCCGGTGTCGGCTACGGGCAGCACCGACTGCACCGCCGAGGGCACCGACTGCGTGAACTCGGCCACGGCCCAGGCGATCTCGGCCGCGGCCGGCGGCGGGTCGCTGGGCATCAACGGGTCGGTCGCCCTCAACATCATCTCGAGCACGACCAGCGCCCAGCTGACGTCGTCGGGCCCCGGCGTGGCCGGCACGACGGTGGCCGCCGGCGGCGGCACCGTGAAGCTCGACGCCGCGACCGACACCGACGCCGTGACCAGCGCGATCCCGTTCCGGAACGCGTTCGACCCGGCGACGTCGATCATCGCCGACCCCACGTCGACGTCGACGAAGCTCACCACCATCGTGCTGGCCTACGAGCTCGTCGACGGCAACCTGAAGACCGGCCAGGCCGTCGCTTACCACACCGGTGGCAAGAACCCCATTGGCATCGCCGCGGATCCGCTGTGCCTGAGCGGGGTGTGCCCCTCGACCCTGGTCAACAACCGCACCTACTTCGCCATCGTCGTCAAGCCGGGCTACTTCCAGCTCGCCAGCACCTGCCTCGGAGCCCTGCTCGGGAAGGCCATGGTGCTCAACCCCACGGTGGCGACGGGGAGCGCGCACTACTTCGTGTCCAAGGCGCTGCAGCCCGGTGACGTGTGCGCCAGCAGCGGCGCCGACGACGCACCGAAGATGGGCATCGGCGCCTCGTTCGCGCTGACCATCGACAACGTCACCACGACGGCCGGCATCGGTGACGGGGTCACGGTCACCGGAGGCGGCAGTGTCGACATCGCGGCCGAGGACGGCAACGCCGCCGACACCTCAGCGGTGAGCGGGGCCGACGGTGGCAGCACCGGCCTGTCGCCGTCGGTGGCGCTGGTCATCGCCAACCTCGGCACCACGGCCTACATCGGCGCCGGGGCCGTCCTCGAGCTCTCCGGTGACGTGACCCTCGCCGCCACCCAGCACGCCAGGGCGGTGACCGAGGGCAGCGGCGACGTCAACGCCGAGACGACCGGCGTCGCGCTCGCTGTGGCCGTCGTCGTCGCCGCCGACGACGTCAGGGCCTTCATCGCCCGAGACGTCACCGCCGACGGAGCCGTCAGCCTGAGCGCGGTCGGTGCGTCGGCGACTAAGACCTCGACCGATGCGGCCGCGCCGGGAGCACCGTCGTCCTCGACCGGTGGGATCAACGCCATCGCCGACAAGGACCTCGGTCAGGGCAACCTCGTCTCCACCGGACTGACGGGCAAGGGCGCACCGAAGACCAAGACTCCGACCGCCGGCGACGGGGACACCAAGGGCAGCTCGCTGTCGGTGGCCGGCGCGTTCACGGTCAACGTGGTCGAGACGACGTCCAGGGCCTACTTCACCGACCACCTGACCATCACTAGTGCCACCGGCGCGGTCACCCTCGCCAGCTCAGCGAACACCGACGTCACCGGCGAGGGCAACGGGCAGACGGCGTCGAAGGTGACCAACGGGATCGGCGCGGGCGTCGTCGTCAACGACGTGACGATGACCAACGTCGCGACGACCGGGGCCTCGGCCGTCACCAGCGTCGGCCTCGAGGTCACGGCCACCATGACCCCGGTGACCGTCGCGGGCGGCGGCGCGGCCGACGTCACCCACACCGTCGAGGCCACCGCGAAGGCCGGGTCCAGCAACACCGAGAAGCTCGGCGCGGCCGGCGCGCTGGCCATCAACATCGTCACGGCCGACACCGAGGCCACCGCGCCCACCGGCGCGACGATCCACGCAGGCACCGGGTCGCTCGTGCTCAAGGCCGACTACCGCGAGGACGACGCCGCCAACGCCTCGGCCCGGGCCGGCTTCAAGACCTGCGCCCAGTTCCTCGGCCTGCCCTGTGACCTCTCCACGGCGATCACCGGCCAGGACAGCTCGGGTACCGGCACCGGAGTCGGCGCATCCGTCGCCATCCAGGTCTTCGCCTCCACCACCACCCTCGCCGAGATCGGCGACGGGGTGTCGGTCACCGCGGGTGGCGAGGTCGGGGTCGAGGCGGCGTCGGAGCGGGCCATCACCACGCTCGCCGAGGCCGGCACCAAGGGCGGCACTGCAGTGAGTCCCTCCCTCGCCCTGGTCGTCGACACCGGAGACACCGCGACCGCCCGGATCGGGACATCCCCCACCCCTCTCGGCGTCGCCGGCGCGGTGACCATCGCCGTCACGCACTCCGTCGATGCCTCGGCCACCGGCGCCAACGCCAACGTCGTCGCGAGCGGCGTCGGGGTGGGTGCGGCCGTGGCCCTGCCGATCGTGATCAGCTGGACGACGTCGGCCGAGCTGGCCCGCAGCGTCACCGCCGACGCGGTCACCGTGACCGCGGCCTCCGACGTCGCCGTCGGCGCGACGGCGAACGCCAGCGCGATCGGCAGCAGCAGCAAGGACTCCGGGGGCACGTCGGCCGACGCCACCACCACCTCGGCCGTCACCAACGACCCGAACGCGGGCGGCAAGGGCGCCAACTCGCCCCCGTCGGCCAACACCTCCGCGACCCAAGGCGGCGCGAAGTCCACCGGCAAGGCAGGCAAGTCCGGCGGCGGCGTCGGGGTCGCGGCCGCGATCGCCGTCACCTGGGTCCAGACGAGCACGACGGCCACGGTGGATTCCTCCCTGACCATCGCGGCGCGGGGCGCGCTCACCGTGGAGGCCACCCAGCTCAGCACGGTCGCGGCCCGCGGCCTGGGCATCGCCCTCGACCCGAACAACGCCAAGACCAACATCGGCGCCGGGCTCGGCTTCAACTACCTCGACGCCACGGTCACGGCCAGCACCGGCAGCGGCGACCACCTCAGCGGCAAGGGCATCACCGTGTCGGCCGGGACCCCTCGCGACAGCGCCACCGGCGAGCCCGCGCAGAACACCGTGATCAGCTGGGGCTTCGCCGCCTCCGGCGGCAAGACCGACCCGCAGGTCGCAGGTTCGGTCGCGCTGAACGTCATCGCCTACCGGACGACCGCGGAGGTCGGCCTCGCCAGCGTGCTCGGCTCGACCGGTGGGCTCACCGTCAGCGCGGTCAACCCCATGGGCCTGCAGAACCTGGCCGCGGCCGGCGCGCTCTCCCAGGGCGGGGTCGCGGTCGGAGCGGCCATCGCAATCAACATCCTCACTCCGGTCACGACCGTCGCGGAGGTGGACTCCAGCCTCGCGCAGCTGACCACGCTTGACGCCGCCGGGGCCCTCACGGTCAGCGCCGAGTCAAGCCTGGGCGAGCTCGGGGTCGACCTGTCCCGGCTGGGCTCGATGCTGCTGTCCAACCTGGTCAACGTCCCGGGAGTCGCCCTGATCCCGGCGCCGGGGGCCGGGTCCGCCGTCACGGAACCGGCCGTCTCCAGCGTGGCGGTGGCCGGCGCCGCCGGAACCGGTACCGCCTCGGTGGCCGGGTCGTTCATCGTCGACGTGTGGGAGCGCACGACCGACGCCCACATCGGCGACGGCGCCCAGATCAACCAGTCCGGCCCGAGGGGCGGGGCCAGCCAGACCCTGACGGTGCACGCCGCGGACCACATTCAGGAGACCGACATCGCCGGCGGGCTCGGCGTGACCACCGGCAGCGTCGGCGTCGGGGCGGCCGTCGTGGTCGGCGTCGTCGACCAGACCGTCACCGCCTACCTGGGGGCGAAGGTCGTGGCGGCGGCCGGTGGCGCGGCGGCGGTGACGGCGACAGCGACCGACCCCATCCTCGTGGTGGCGGCGTCGGCCGGGGCGGGCGACGAGGTCGGCGCCTCGGGGTCGATCCTCGTGCTCGTCCTCAACTCCGCCGCCGGGACCGGTACCTACGCCTGGATCGGCGCGTCGTCGTCGGTGCACACCGGGGCTGACCTCGCCGTCACCGCGACCGGCAACGGCGCGAACGACACGATCGGCCTCTACGCGGGCAGCGTTGCCATCGGCGGCACCGCCGGCGTCGGCATCTCCGCCAGCGTCCTGGTGCGCAGCAGCACGGTGTCCGCGAGCATCGGCACCGGTGACGTCCTCACCTCCGACGCCGGTTCGGTCACGGTGGGGGCGCAGCAGGTCGGCGCGATCACCCTGGTGGCGTTCGGTGGCGCGGCCGGCGGCGAAGCCGGCGTGGCCGGCTCGGCCGTGGTGGACGTGCTCACCGACAGCACCCTGGCCTCGGTCGGCAGCGGCGCTCACCTCACGGCGGCCCAGGACGTCGGCGTCGCCGCCTCCGACCTGACCACGATCCTCGGGGTGGCCGGATCCGTCGCGATCGGCGGGACCGCCGGGGTCGGCGCCGGGGTCGACACCGAGGTGATCACCAAGGACACCGTGGCGACCGTGGGGGCGAGCGTCCCGGCCACGTCGACGACGCCGGCCGCCGTCACGATGCTCACCGCGACCCACGGCAACATCACGGTGACGGCCACGTCGTCGGAGACGATCACCTCGATCTCCGCCGGTGGCAGCGTCGGCGGCGACGTGGCGATCGCCCTCAACGCCGGCGTCTCGGTGCTGAACATCACGACCACGTCGACGATCGGGAACGGCGCCCAGCTCTGGGCCGGCAACAACATCGTGATCTCCGCCGATGACGCGGTCCACCTGGACGTGATCGCCGGCAACATCGCCGTCAGCGGGACGGCCTCGGTCGGGGCTGCGGTGGCGGTCCCGGTCGTCATCAAGCACGTCGAGGCCACCGTCGGCAACAACGTCACGCTCACCGCGATGTGCACGGGAAGCGCCACCACGGCGAGCACCGGTGCGTTCACCAGTGTCACGCCGGACATCCGGTTCGATCCGCGGACCGCAGTCCACCACGACCCGAATGCGCCGACCCCTGCCGACCCGAGCCAGCCCAGCGGCAACTGGATCGTCCTGACGACGTCCGCGGGCAGCGGGTACACCGAGGGTGAGCGGGTGCTCTACGACAACGGTGGAGGCACGTCGCTGACCGGTCTCACCCCGGGTGGCACGTACTACATCCACCGGGTGGCGGCCGGCTGCGACGCGGCGTCGATCTGCGTCGAGCTGCTCAACGCGGCGAACCCTCCGCCAGCCCAGCTCGACAGCCACCTCGTCGCTTTCGGCATCCCCGCCGGCGACACCAGCGCCTACGGCGAGTCCCAGCGCCTGGTCCCGGCCGACCGCACCGCCGTCGCCGCCGACAGCGCCCCTCGCTTCAACCCGGCGACTGACGTCACCGGCACCGTGATCTACCTGCCCTACCCGATGACCAAGCAGGGCACCCCGAGCCCGTTGAGCACCGGCGACGCGATCGTCTACAGCTCCGGCGGCGGTACCCCGATCGGCAACCTGGTCGATGGTCAGACCTATTACGTGATCGTCCTCGGCGCCGGTTACTACACCGGCACCCAGCGCATCGAGCTCGCCGCCACCGCGTGCGGCGCCACCGGCCTCGCCGCCGACTGCGGCACCGCGAAGCCCGTCGCACCGATCTCCCTGGACGCCGCCGTCGCGACCGGTGCCTCGCACAGCATCGTGCTGCAGGGTCAGCGGCCCTCCGGGGACGCCTCGGCGGAGAACCCGGCCACCACGACCGCCGGCCGCGGATCCTTCAGCGGGATCGCCGTCACCGCGACCAGCGTCGACGACATCGCCGCCGTCGGTGTCTCCGCCTCGGTCAGCGGCAGCGTGGCCATCGGGGTCACCGGCTCGGCAGGCGTCCTCAGCACCACCACGCACGCGACCATCGGCGCCGGCACGACCGTTACCTCGGCCGGGTCGGTCGCGGTGTCCGCCGCCGAGTCCTTCCACCAGCTCGGCATCGACGCCAGCGTCGCGATCGCCGGCGACGCCGCGGTGGCCGTGGCCGTCACCCTGCACTTCGTGACCCTGGACACCCAGGCCACGGTCGGCAGCGACAGCGTGCTGACCGCCACGGCGGGTGACCTGGTGATCAGCGCCGCGACCAGCGACACGGTCGTCTCGGTCGCTGCCGGTCTGGCCGGGGGCCAGGTCGGTGTCGCCGGCGTGGCCGACGTGACGTCGATGACGAACACGACCCACGCCGGCACGGCGGACCACGTGACCCTGTACGCGGGAAACAACGTGCTGGTCGCGGCCCTCGACCACACGGATTTGATCTCGGTGGCCGCGGCGATCGGGGTCGGGGTGTACGCCGGGGTCGGGGCCTCGGTCGGGGTCGCCCTGGTCACCAAGGACACCGAGGCCTACCTCGGGACGTCGAACATCGTGAACGCCCTCGCCCACGGAGGTGCGCTCGGCGTTCTGGTCGCTGACGGCAGCACGACGAGCACCGGTTTCGGCACGGCCACCGGCGTCCACGGTGTGGCGGTCGTGGCCGATTCCACCGAGCGCCTGTTCGGCCTCGCCGCGGCTCTGGGTGCCGGCTTCGTCGGAGCCGCTGGCGGCATCAGCATCCGGCTGTTCACCATGACGACCACGGCCACGGTCGGGGCCTCGAGCATTGTCAACAACGTCACCGGCGCGGACGCGGCCCAGTCGGTGACCGTGGCGGCCACCGACAACTTCGACGCCATCAGCATCGCCGGCGGGGCCGGTCTGGGTGCGGTCGGAGCCGCCGGGGCTGTGGACGTCGGGGTCGCGAACGCCACCGTTACGGCGGGCATCGGAGACCACGCCACGGTGAACGCCATGGCCGACGTCGCGGTGATCGCGCTGTCGCGCCAGCACGTCATCACCTTCGCGATCTCGGTGGGCCTGGGTGCCGTCGGGATCGCTGTCTCGGTCGCCGTGTGGACCCTGGGCGCCGCGCCGTCGGCCACCTACGACGACAGTGCGGCCGGGACCGACAAGGGCGCCTGGTCGGCCAGCACGTCGTACAACGCCGGTGACAGGGTCGAGCTCCACAACATCCGCTGGGCGGCCAAGGACGCCGTGGCCGCCGGGGTCACCCCGGGGACCGGGAACTGGGTGGCCGAGAGCGGTCTGGGCGGCGACAAGGGTACCTGGGTCTCGGGCGCGCAGTACCACCAGGGCGACGTCGTCGAGTACGGCGACTACAGCTACGCCGCCCTCGTCGACACCACCGGGACCACCACGCCCGGCAGTGCGACGGGCATCTGGACGCTGCAGCAGGCCTCCAACGCGCTGCACTCCGGCGGAGCCGACACCGGTGGCCAGTCCGACACGGTCGCGTCGTCCTCGCAGTACGGCAACGCCCTGCAGGGCAGCCACAGCAACGACCGGGGCAGCTGGTCGAGCGGGGCCACCTACGCGACCAATGACGTGGTCCTCGGCAGCGACAACAACTACTACTCGTCCAAGCTGGACGGCAACACCGGCAACGACCCGACCTCGGCGTCGTCGTCGAGCTCCTGGGCCCAGATCGACCCGAGCGGCTACGCCGTCAGCGGCTACCAGTCGGGCGGCCTCGCCTCGGCGCAGGCGGCACTGAGCGGTGGAACCCCGCAGTCCGGCTCGGTCGCCGGGGCCCTGGGCGCCACGACGCCCCCGGCGGGCACCTCTGCCTACCTCGGCGGCACCGTCGTCGCCGGCGGCAACATCCTGGTGACCGCGCACGACGCGGTGGACATCCTCGGGATCACCGGGTCGCTGTCGGGGGGTCTCGGTGCCATCGGTGCCTCGATCTTGATCCTCAACGTGCAGAACCCCACCACTGCCGGGGTCGGGCAGTACGCCAGCCTCACCGCCGGTGGGGCGATCACCGTCTCGGCCGGAACGGACGAGACCACCCTCGGCCTGGCGATCGCCGGCGCCGCCGGCGTCGTCACCCTCGGCGCGCAGGTCGTCGTCATCAACGACTCCTCCAGCCAGAACGCGCACGTCGACGCCGGTGCGAGCCTGCTCGGCGCGGGCGCCGGGGCCACAGTCTCGGCGCACTCCTACCGCTCGGTCACTGCCGACCCGATCGGCGTTGCGATCTCGGGCCTGGCGATCGGCGCCTCGGTCGGCATCGTCAACGTCAGCGGTGACACCACGGCCACCGTCGGCAGCACCCCGCCGGGCCCGACGGTCGCCTGCGGGTGCGTCACCGTCACCGTCGCGGCCGCGGTCACCGGCCTGACCGTCAGCGCCGACGACACGACCCCTGTCGAGGTGAACGTCTACTCCGTCGAGGCCGGTGTCGGGCTCGGTATCGGTGCGGCCGTCGGCCTGGCCAACCTCACCGGAACCACCCGGGCCTCCTCGGCCGTGACCGGCTCGCTCGGCAGCGGCGGCGAGACGGTCAGCGCCACGGGCGATCACAGCGACGTGACGGTCAAGAGTGCAAACGTGGCGACCGGTGCGCTCGCCGCTGTCGGCGCCACCGTCGCCCTCGCCACCGATGCCCGTGACACCACCGCCCAGGTGACGTCCGGGTCGCTGAGCACCAGCGGCGCGGTCAGGGTGATCGCCAGTGCGACGAACACCGCGACGGCCAGTGCCCCGGGTGGATCGGCGGGCACGGTCGCCATCACGGTGATGGTGCCCATCGCGACGGTCACCGGCGCGACGACCGCGGTCCTGAACGGCAGCATCACCAGCTCGAGCTCGGTGCTCGTCCGCGCCCGGGCGCAGAACTCGGCCAACGCGACCGCCGTGATCGCCTCGGTCGGGATCGCCGGCGCGGGCGGCGCGTTCGCCGACGCCGAGGTGAGCCCGACCGCGACGATCACCGCGACCATCGGATCGGGGGCCACGGTCTTCAGCAGCGGCGCCGTCGAGGTGGACGCGGCGACCCAGGGTGTCGGCAACAACGCGCACGCCTCGGCCGTCGTCGTCGCTGCGTCCTACGCGGCGAGCGTCACGGTGGTGATCGTCAAGGCCGTCGTGGCCGGTGCGGTGCACGCCCGCCAGGACGGCACGATCTCGGGATCCGGGGGCACCTGCGCCGACGCCTCTGGCAGCCTGTGCGTGATCGCGGCCAGCACGGACACCGCCGTGGCCGAGACGGTCTCGGTCAGCGTCAGTGGCGGGTTCTCGATGTCGGGCAGCGGGGAGCTCGCCGACATCGCCTCGACGGCCACCACGCAGGCCACCGGGGCGGGCACGTCCTCAGACGCCAGCGCGGGCACGATCGTGTACTCGGCGAGCTCGGCCAACTCCGCGACCGCCAACGACGTGCTCGTCTCGGTCGGCGCCCTCTCGATCGGCGTCGGCATCCCCACAGCCAGGGTCGAGGGTCTCACCAACGCCGAGCTCGACGGCGGCATCACCACGGCCGCCGCGCTCAGCGTCACCGCGACCGGCGCGAACACCGCAACCGCGACGGCGGTTCCGGTGGCGGTCGGCGTCGTCGCTGGTGGCGGCGCGTCGTCCGAGGCCGACATCACCTCGAGCGCCGGCGTCACCGCGACCGTCGGCGCGGGCATTGACAACGTGCACGGCGGGTCGGTTGCCGTCGTCGCCACCGGCGTCAACAGCGCGACGGCGAACGCTAGCGGCGGCTCGGCCGGCGGCATCGCCATCTCGGTGATGCTCCCGAGTGCGCACGTCGACGGCGGCGTCGTCGCCACCTTCGACGGCACGCTGCCCAACGCGGGGGTCAAGGCCGGCTCGCTGCTCGTCCGGGCCACCGGCTCCAACACCGCGACGGCCACTGCGCTCGTGGTCAGCATCTCCCTCCTCGGCGGCAGTGGCGCGTCGGCCCAGGCCTACATCGGGTCGACCGCCACCGTGAACGCCGTCGTGGGTACGGACGCGTCCGTGGCGGTCACCGGCGCGACTACGGTGACCGCGCAGTTCGGGACGCTCGACGGCAGCGGCAACCTGGTCGCCGGCTCGGGCCACAACGACGCCACCGCCACCGCGACGGGCGGCACCGGAGGCATTCTCGCCGCGATCTCGGTCATCCTGAGCTACGCCGAGAACGGTGGCGGCACCGACGCCGAGATCAACGGGACCATCACGGCCGGCGCATCGCTGACCATGACCTCGACCGGCACGAACACGGCCACCGGCACCACGCTCGTCGTGGCGATCGGCACGATGGGCGGCGGCGGGTCCGGTACGACCGCGATCGTGACCAGCTCCGCGCACATCAGGGCCGGCAGCGGCTCGGGCTCGTCCATCAACGTCACCGGCGCCATCACCATCACCGTGACCGGCACGAACACCGCTACCTCGTCGTCCGACGCCGGAGCGGGCGGCGGCGTGGCCGTCGGTGTGGCCCTGCCCAAGGCCGAGATCGCCGGGACGATCGGCGCCGACCTCGAGGGCAACGTCGCCCACGCCGACAGCCTGACCATGACCGTCATCGGCACGAACACCGCGACCTCGACCGCGACCCCGGTCGCGGTCGGCTTCTTCGCCGGCGCCGGCGGCAAGTCCGAGGCCGACATCGACAGCACCGCCGTGGTGTACTCGACGATCGGCGGTGGCACCCTCACGGTCACCGGTGCGATCGTCGCCAGCGCCACCGGCACCAACACGGCGACCGCGACGACGAAGGGCGGCGCCGGCGGCGCGCTCGGCCTGGCCATCGTCTTCGCCAACGCCACCGACAACGGTGCGGTCACCGCCTCGTTCGGCGCCACGCTCGACCAGGCCGCGAGCCTGAACGTCACCGCGGTCGGGCACGACACGGCCAGCACCACCGTGTTCGTCGTCGGCATCGGTATCGCGGGCGGCGCCGGAGCCGGCACCACCGCCTCGGTCGGAGGCGCGGACTACGCGCGCATCGCCTCGGGCGCGGTCATCCAGAGCCCGACCACCGCCATCACCGTCTCGACCACCCACACGCAGACCGCGAACGCGGGCGCGAGCGGCGGCGCGGGCGGCCTGCTCGGGGTCGGGGCGCTGGTCTCCACCGGCACCGTCACCGGTTCCACCAAGGCCTACGTCGACAGCGGCGTCACGGTCGGCACCAGCACCGGCCGCCCGGCGTCGCTGGACCTCGAGGCGACCGACACCACGACCTCGACCGTCACCGCGACCCTCGGCGTCGGCGGGGCCATCGCCGGCGGCGGCGCCAGCACCACGTCCACCGTCACCCCGACCGTCACCGCCTACGTCGGCAGCGGCGACCACATCGCACTCGCCGGCTCGCTCACGGTGCACGCGGTGTCGACCCGGGCCGAGGGCAACGCCACCTCGAAGAGCTACGGCGGCGGCGGCGTGCAGGTTGGCGTGGCCGCGGCCACCGTCACCACGTCGCCCACCGTCCGGGCCTACCTCTCCTCGGGCGTCGTGGTGGCCGTCACCGGTGACGTGTCGGTGTCGGCCGAGGCCCGCAGCGCCCCCGCGGCCGGGATTCAGCTCGGCGACACCTACGGCGCGAACGTCGCGGACGTCAGCAGCACCGACAACACCCTGTACTTCCCGAGCCACGGCCTGACCACCGGCGACAGCGTCCTCTACATCGGCGGCGGCATCCCCGGGCTGACCAGCGGTCGGGTCTACACCGTGATCGCCGTCGACGGTGACCACGTCCAGCTCGGCGCCACGTTCCTGACCGCCACGGTGAACGCGGGCTCCATCCCCGGTGCCTCCGGCGTCGACCCGAACCGGTCGGTCATCCGGTTCTCCACGGTGCACAACTTCGCCACCGGCGACGCGATCGTGCTCGGCGGCACCGGCGTCATCAACGGCAGCGTCGCCGCCGGTCAAACGCTGTACGTCCGGGTCGTCGACCCGTACACGATCCAGCTCTACACGAGCTACGCCGCGGCGACGGCGGCCGCCGGCAGCTTCTCGCTGACAACGACGCCGGGTGCGGTGTCGGGCACCACCATCACCCTGGCCAACTCGTTCACCAACGGCCAGCGCGTGACGTACACGGCGCCGACCCCGCTGGCCTTCAACCAGGCTGCGGTGGACGTCACCCCGAGCTGCCCGGACTCCAGCCACTGCTACCTGCCCGACACGAGCCAGAACGACATCGTCGCGGGTCAGGTGACCGGGCAGGACAGCAACCACCTGCCGATCCAGACCCCGTCCGGCCTGCACACCGGTCAGCGGGTGCAGTACCTGACCACCGGATCGCCGGTCGGTGGCCTGGTCAACGGCGGCTACTACTACGCCATCGTCGTCAACCAGTACGTCATCCAGCTCGCGGCCACCGAGTACGACACCACCGCGCACACCTACAGCTGTGGGTCGAACACCTGCACCGACCCGGTGAAGCCCATCGCGATCAGCGCGCCGACCACCGACACCGGGGTCTCGCAGATCATCCCGGCGCCGATCGGCGGGCTGACCGACGGCTACACCTACACGGTCGCGAACCCGACCTCGTCGAGCTTCACCCTCAAGGACGGCACGGGCCACGCGATCACGCTGAGCACGACGACCACGTCGTCGGGCAACGCCGGGTCGGCCACGGTCCAGGACATCTACGGGACGCAGCAGTTCTTCGCCACCGGCCTGGCCCTGACCGGCTGCAGCGCGAGCTGCACCGCCGACAGCGTGGCCATCGACCTCGGTGCGGCCACCGGCGGCACCTACGGCCTGTACGCACCGAGCAGCCCGGTGGCGGGCCCGTACATCTCGCTGCGCCAGCTCAGCCCGCCGGCCGGAGATGGGCAGTCGTCCTCGTCGGCCGCGGGCGGTGGCGGCGGCGTGATCAGCGTCAACGTGCCGACGGCGTCGCTGACCGACTCCCCGATCGTGCAGGCCTACCTCGCCGGCACCGTGACCGCCGGCGGCAACGTCGCCGTCACCTCTGCCCTCACGAGCAACGACGCCGTGTCGTCGGACAACGGCTCGGGCGGCTTCATCGCCGTCGGGGTGGTCAGCAGCACCCTGACGGTCCACGCGATCAACACAGCCTCCTTCGGACCGAGCTCGGACTCCGGGATCGCCGGTGACAGCTCGTCGATCCAGGTGGACGGCTCCGGCACCACGGTCACCGCCGGCGGCAACGTCGCCGTCGCGGCCACGACCGCGCGGGCGACGAACGCCTACGCCCATAGCGAGGGCGGTGGCTTCGCCGGCGGTTTCACCGCGCACGACAGCACCACCGTCACCGACAACACCGCGGCCGTGGTCGGGGCGGGCGCCCATGTCTCGGGTGCAACGGTGGCCGTGCTCGCGAACTCCTCGGGCAACGACCAGATGTACGCCAAGGCCCGGATGTACGCGCTGTTCGGCGTCACGAGCGTCACCGGGGGCATCACAGTCACCTCGAACGACACCGCGCTGCTCGACGGCACCAGCGGGAGCGCCGGGACGATCACCGGTCGGTATGGGGTGGATGTGCGGGCCTGGCACCACGACGTCACCTACAACGACAACCACGACTCGACCTGCGTGTGCATCGGCCCGTCGCACGACAGCTCGGGTACCAACGTCTCCTTGAACAACACCGTCGCCGGCCACCAGGGCGTGACGGTCTACGCCGGGCCGCGGCTGGTCCCCGGCGTCAACGAGTCGGCCAACGCCCCCGCCTCGCCGCTGGTGTCCAACGGTGACGGCAAGCTGGTGCTGTACGTGCAGTCGGAGAACTCCGGCGGCACCGTGCAGAACGACCACACGAGCCGCAACGTCAGCTGGAACTCCGACGTCGTCGTGAACTCCGGCCCGGACCCGTACCTGGTCGTCAACCCCGACGGCACGGTCGCGGTCGCCATCAACGTCACGGTCAACGGTGTCGCCAACCCGAACATCGGGGCGCAGCTCTCCGGCACGGTCACCGTCGGCGACATCATCAACAGTGGCAGCGGCGACATCTACATGACGTCCAACGGCGGTTCGATCAACGGCGGCAGCTGCGTCGGTGGCAGCAACGGCAATCAGTGCACCGGCGGGCACTACTGGGGCACCTTCACCTTCCGGCAGAACTTCACCTCGGTGACGTTGATCAACAACTCGACGTTGCCGATGGTCGTCAACAACATCGACGTCATCGACGAGCGGGGCACCCCGAAGGTCACGCTGAACACCTCGCCCGGCAGCAACAACGTCTCGGCGACCTTCGCCCTGCAGCAGGTGGTGACCCCGAGCCTGGTGGTCATCGACACCACCTCGGCCTCCGACCTGACCCTGCTCGGCACGATCACGAACCCGATCGGCGAGACCGACATCCTGAACCTCGGCGGGAGCGTCCTGTCGGGCACGGTGCGGGGCGGCTTGACGGGCGATGGCCACAGCCAGCTGATCGTCACCAACGTCCTGCACCTCGAGGCGACGGCCGGCAGCATCGGCTCGGCAACCGACAGGGTCAACGTCGACATGATCCAGTTCGCCGGCCACCCGCTGACGATCACCGCGACGGCCGGGGTCGACCTGTACCTCGACCTCCGCTCGTGGCTGCGCGACCCGTCGGTGCCGGCCGCGCCGCTGTCGCTGACCGTTGGCGACCTCGTCGCCGGTCGCGACCTCGACGTGCTGCTGCAGGCGACCGTCTACAGCAGCGGTACCTCGCAGGTGCCCGGCGTGCTGGTCGTCGTGCCGTCGGAGAGCCTGTCGAGGAACGTCTTCAACTTCTTCCGCCCGGACTACGGCTCGCCGACGGTGTTCGCGATCGGCGCGTCGGCGGGCGCCACCACGGCGGTGGCGAGCACCTACACCTTCAGCGAGCTCGACTCCGGATCGAGCGCCGTCAACGGCAACGGCAGCATCACCGTCGCGGCCGCGAACGACGCCGCCTCGGCGACCCGCCTCAACATCATCGGCTTCGTCCAGGTGCACCAGCACGGCAACCTGAACGTCGACACCAACGGCTTCATCACCCTCACCGAGCTCGTCGTCGCCGACACCGCCGTGCACGTGGTCATCGACACCGCGCTGCCGCCGGCCGCGACCGGCTTCGTGAGGCTGAACGACGCGAGCGTGGCGGCCGGGCCGAACCTGGACCTGCGGGCCGGGGTCATCACGTCCACCGACGACGACGTGACCCTGTACGCGCCGTACTCGATCGTCGACGCGCCCGTCGGCTCGGGCATCCCCCCGGTCACCGGGCACAGCAACCCCGCCCAGAACCCGCAGGTCGTCGGCGTGACCATCACCATGACGGCCGGCACCTCCGGCGCCGGCACGATCGGGTCCAACACCAACTTCCTTGAGATCAACTCCTCGGTCGACCGGTTCGGCGTGCTGAACGCCCAGGCCCCCGGCGTCATCCGGGTCACCGAGACCAGCGGCGACCTGCACGTCGACACCGTGAGCACCTGCTACGGCACGAGCGTGACGACCTGCGCGAACATCAGCGTCACCGCCGACACCGGCTCGATCCTCGACGGCCACAACGCCGGCGCCGGCGGCACGGCGGCGAACATCATCGGCAACACCGTGGACCTGCAGGCCCTGGGCGGCAGCGTCGGCTCGAGCGGGGTCGACCTGAAGCTGAACTCGGCCAACGGCAGCGCCTGCTCGAACGCCTACACCTTCCTCTATCAGGGCCCGAACTACGCCGATGCCACCGCGGCCCAGCGGGCGGTCACCGCCCGCTGCGACATCGCGGCCCAGGCCGACGGCAGCGTGTACCTCACCGAGACCAATGGGCCGGCCAACGTGCTGCTGGCCCTGGCCCGCCACGGCAACGTGCGGATCACCACCCCCCTCACCACCACCGACGGCAACGCGATCCTGCTGCTGCACAGCGGCACGACCCTGGTCGTCGAGAACGCGCCGCAGACGGTTCCGTACGGTCTGGTCGAGGCGATGACCGGCAACGTCACCCTGTACTCGGCCGACGACGTCGTCACCGACCCGAGCGCGCAGATCCTGGCCACCACGGCCCCCGCCGACCCGGGCACCGGTGTGGTGAACCCGAACCAGCCGACGACGACGACCGGCACCATCGACATCTACGGGGACCACCACGCCGGCGGCGACGTCGCGGGCGGCTACCCCGACGGCACCGTGATCGTGCTGCGCGGCACCGTCACACCGGGCGCCGGTGGCCTGACCCGGGTCTTCGGCAACGCCGGCAACGACCTCATCGTGTTCGACCAGACCGTCCTGGGCGGCAACACCCGGGCCTTCGGCTCGGCCGTGCCGAGCGCGGCGAACAGCTACGCGCCCGCCGGCGACGGCGAGGACACCTTCGTCGTCTACAAGCTGACCTCGATGCCGGACCACACCGTCCTCGCCCTCGACGGCCAGGACGGCTCGGACCACTACGTCGTGTGGACGCACGGCACGCACGGCACGGCCACCAGCTACGTCATCGACGTGCTCGACAGCGGGGCCCCGGCGGCCGGGCTCGACACCCTCGACGTCTACGGCGCCGACAGCACGCAGAACGGCATCGACCCGACCACCGGCACCGCGTACCCGACCGACGACCTGTTCCTGCTGCGCAGCCAGGCCTACCTGCCGGGGAGAGCAGCTACCGGCCCGCCCTGTACTGCGGGAACATCCTGGGTGCGTGCACGAACCGGCCGGCGTACGTGGCTGTCCTGCACCCGGAGACGACCGCCGGGCAGGACGTGCTGCAGGCGGCCACGGCCTCCGGCTACGACGGTGTCTCCGAGACCGTCAACTACGACGTGGCGATCAACGGTCGCCTCGGTGTGCTTGGCCTGGGCGGCAACGACTACTTCGCCGTCGACGACACCGTGGCCACGACCACCCTCGACGGGGGTACCGGCGATGACCACTTCCAGATCGGCCAGCTGTACGGCATGCGGCGTGACGCGATCTACAGCGGGCTCTCCCCGCCGCTGTACTTCCCGACTATCGCGACGACCCGGGGCTACCTGTCCAAGGGCAACAGCGCTCCGCTGGTGGCCGAGGGTGGCAGCGGCAACGACACGTTCACCGTCTACTCCAACCACGCCGCAGTCCGCCTCGAGGGCGACGACGGCAACGACCTGTTCCTCGTCCAGGCCTTCGCGCTGGCGAAGACCACCGCCGACGGGACGATCGTCATGGGCCCGCTGTTCACCGGCGGGGTCACGATCGCCACCGGCACCACGATCACCCGCACCGACGGCGGCAGCTTCCTCACCGACGGGTTCGCGGTCGGCCAGACCCTCGTCGTCACGGGCACCGGCACCACCGACGACAACACCGCCGCCACCGCCTACGTCATCTCGGCCGTCACCGCGTCGACGATCACCCTCGACCTCGCCCAGACCGTGGCCACGCCACTGCGCACCACCGGCACCTTCGGGGCCGTCTCGCTCTCGAGCGGGCCGCTCACCCGCAGCAGCCTGAGGGTCAGCGGGAACACGATCACCCGCACCGACGGCGGCAGCTTCCTCACCGACGGCTTCCTCGTCGGCACCACCATCGACCTGGCCGGCACCGGCACCACCGACGACAACCAGGCGAGCATCCCCTACGTCATCACCGCGGTCACGGACTCGACGATCACCGTCTCGGCGGCCCTCCCGGTCGGCGGCACCTTCGCCGGCGCCACCGTCAGCGGTGTGCTGCCGAGCCCGATCCTCACCTCCGGCTTCTCGACCGCGGCCCAGACCGACATCCGCACCGGCAACGGCGACAACCAGGTCACGTACAACATCAACGCCCCGGTCGCGGTCGACGGCGGCACCGGCTTCAACAAGCTGGTCGTGCTCGGCACCGAGTTCGCCGACCACATCGTCATCACCGCCGCCGCGATCTACGGTGCGGGCATCGCGGTGACCTACACCAACATCCAGGTGCTCGAGGTCGACGCCCTCCAGGGCGACGACACCATCGACGTCCTCTCGACGCCGGCGCACGTCGCGGTCCGGGTGCTCGGCGGCCTGGGCAGCGACACGATCAACGTCGCCGGGGACGTCGTGGGCGACGTCGTGGCCCAGGACCCGAACGGCTCCGCCTCGACGATCAACCACCTGGTGACCTCGGCCGACCAGAACTACAACAACATCGTCGCGCCGGGGATCAACGTCTCGGTCGCGCGACCCACCCAGGGCGCGGTCATCATCAGCGAGACCGGTGGCCTGACCGACGTGCGCCGCACCGCCACCGGCCGCGTCGGGTCCAGCGACAGCTACACCGTGCGCCTCGCCTCGGCCCCCACGTCGGACGTGTGGATCACGGTCAGCGCTGCGATGTCCCCGCTGGACCAGCGTCCGGGCCCCGGCGGGCGCACCGCCGACACGATGCTGGTCTGCACCGGCACCCAGGCCCAGTGCACCGGCGACGGCGCCTACTTCCGCACCGTGTCCCTGGACGGCAGCCTCGTCTCGCTGCCGAACCGGGCGCTGGTGCTGCACTTCGACGCGACCAACTGGAATGTGCCGCAGTCGGTGTGGGTCGCGGCCGCCAACGACACCCTGCCGCAGGGCACCATCACCGTCGCGGTCAGCCAGAGCGTGCTCAGCGCCGACCCCACCTTCGACGGGGCCTTCGTGCGCAACGTCGAGGTCACGGTGCACGACAACCTGACGCCGGGCCTCGACGTCCGCCAGCTCGACGCGGCAGGCAACCCGGACACCACCACGACGGTCATCAAGGGCACGGCGACCACCCAGCTCACCGACACCGTCGCGCTGACGCTGCCCAGCCCGCCGTCGGGCCAGGTGAGCGTCCAGATCACCCCGGCCGACGCCAAGGTCCGGCTGTCCAGTGCGGACTCGCGGTTCAGCCTGGGCGCCGTGGTCGGCGGCGTGCAGACCTACCTCGTCACCTTCACTGCCGGCAGCTGGAACACCCCGCTGCTGATCACGGTGGCCGGGGTCGACGACTTCCGCCGCACCGACCCGCACTACACGACGCTGGTCTTCGCGGTCGTCACCGCGCAGACCGCCGACACCTCGTACTACGGGGTGACGTCGAACCTGGACGTCCTGGTCATCGACGACAACACGCCCGGTGTGTACGTCGCCCAGAGCGGCGGGTCGACGCTGGTCAGCGTGCCGCAGGCCGGCCCGCCGGCTGTGCCCGGCGTGAGCGACACCTACACGGTCCGGCTCACCTCGGCCCCGACCGCACCCGTCAGCGTCGGCGTCGTCGGCGACGGCCAGACCACCGTCGCGACCGACCCGACCTGCGGCAGCACCGCGGCCTCGATCCTCGGCAAGGTCTGCCTGGCCCCGGTCGGCCGGCTCGCGTCGCTGCCCCTGTTCACCGGCAACGTGACGATGTCGGGTCACACGATCACGCTGGCCACCGGCAGTGAGCTCGGCAGCTTCCTCTCCGACGGGTTCGCCGCCGGCCAGCTGCTGCTCATCGGCGGCGGATCGGTCTGCAGCACCGCGGCGACGGCCTGCGTCATCACCGGCGTCACCGCGACCACGCTGACCGTCGCGAACGCGTTGCCCGCCGGCATGTTCAGCGGCCTGACCTTGAGCAAGGTGACGCCGGCCGGGCTGTTCACCGGGCCGGTCACCCTCAGCGCCGGGGTGCTGACCCGCACCGACGGCGGGAGCTGGCTCGACAACGGCTTCCTCGAGGGCCAGCTCGTCCAGATCAACGGCCAGCTGTACAAGATCCAGTCGATCTTCGGTGCCGGCCTGTCGCAGATGAGCTTCACCGCCACCGCCACCGCGATCCCGGCGATCGTCGGCGGCACCCTGTCGCTCACCGAGTTCGCCCCGGTCGTCACGTTCGACCAGAGCAACTGGTGGGTCCCGGTCGCCGTCACCGTGTCGGCCGACGCCGGTTTCGTCCTGCCGCCGGGCCGGGCGAACCTGCTGACCTTCCCGAAGCAGCCCCACCTGCTCTCGGCGATCCGCGGTCCGCTCCAGGTCGACGGCGGCACCGGTGGCGAGCACAACTCGCTCAACCCGGCGGTGCTGCGGCCGGCCGAGATCAACACGCCGCCGTTCGGCATCGGCCAGCAGCCCTCCGAGGCCCGCCAGGTCGACGTGCTGAACGTCTACGACGACGGCAGCCGGCAGAACCAGACCGGCACCCTGACCTCGACCGGCCTGTCCGGCTTCGGCATGGGCCCGTCGGTGACGTTCCCGGGCACCACGGCCTTCGGGGAGCCCAACTCGTTCCCCGGTGGTATCAGCTACGCCACCATCACCGTCGACGCCAACGGCAACGTCGTGACCAGCGCCTCGAAGACGACCATCGAGGTGCTGAACATCCTGCTCGGCCAGGGCAACGACACCCTGACCATCGCCAGCACGATGAACCCGGGGCCGGACCAGGCCGTCGACGACAAGCTGCCGACCGGTATCGCGGCCCTGCACGGCGGGATGACCCTGGTGCAGGGCGGCGGCAACGCGCTGCTGGAGGTCCTCGGCTCGTTCACCGTCGGGTCGCACACCCTGACCCGCGCCGACGGGCTCGACTGGGCGAGCGACGGCTTCGCGGTGGGCCAGGAGGTGACCGTGCCCGGGTACGCCCTCGGCGGCTTCACCATCACCGGCCTCAACGGCTCGGTCATGACGCTGTCCGGGGCGGCGTTGCCCGCGGGCACGATCACCGGCACGGTGTCGGTGTACGACGCGCTGTCGGCGGCCACCGGCTACATCCGCATCGGCGGGGACCACATCACCGTGCTGGCCGGACCGGGGCAGGGCCTCGGCTCGCCCGGCCCGCAGTCGCCGCTGGTGATCTACGGCGACACCTCGCAGGACGGCATCTGGTACTCCGGCGACCCGAACGAGCAGGCCGGCCACGTCTTCGGCCCCAAGCCGACCATCGAGCCGGTCGGCAACGACCCGAACTTCGTCTTCCCGCTGGCCCAGCCCTTCCAGTACTCGGGCAACGACGTCATCGACGCCTCGGCCCTGGACGCCGCCCTGACCAGCTCCCAGCTGCCCACGATCGGCGTCACGGTCTACGGCGGCGGCGGGGCCGACACGATCATCGGCAGCCAGACCGGGGACGTGCTCGCCGGCGGGTCGGGCAACGACACGATCTACGGCCAGCGCGGCCAGGACCTCATCTACGGCGACTCCGGGATCAACGTCGACGTGCTGACCCGCGTCGTCACCGTCGTCACCGTCAACTCCAGCGGGCTGCCCAACGCCGACACCCTGTTCGCCGGCCACGACATGATCCAGGGCGAGGGCCCCGGTTCGGCGCCCAGCACGGCACCGAACAACACCGACAACCAGGACGTCATCTTCGGCGACCACGGCCAGGTCGTGCAGGACGTGCAGACCGTCCGGCAGTGGCTGCTCGACGGCGACCCGAACTCGGCCACCTTCATCGCGCAGGACCTGCGCCCCCAGGCCATCCTGACCACCGGGCTGCTGGAGTCGATGGCCACCGTCGTCCCGCAGAACGGTGTCAGCGACACCATCGACGGCAACCTGGGCAACGACATCATCTTCGGTGGCGGCGGCGGGGACACCCTGGCCGGCAGCGAGGGAAACGACCTGATCTTCGGTGACTTCGGCTCGGTCAGCTGCGTCCAGATCGGCACCGCCCCGGCGGCCGGCGTCACCGACCCGGGCTGCCGGATCGACGCGAGCCTGCTGCCGTTGAACGTGCCGCTCAACGACCACACCTTCACCTGGACGTCGCTGTTCACCCAGGCCAGCTCGAACTGGGGCAACGACCTGATCACTGGTGGCGCCGGCGACGACATCCTCATCGGCGGCGCCGGCTCGGACCGGATCAGCGGCGGCGCCGGCGACGACGACATCATCGGCGGCAACACCGGCCTGGCCCTGGCCGGGATCGCGAACTCCGGCGGCGCGGGCGGCGACAACGCCGGCGTCGACTACAGCGGTGGCCACGTGGCCTACGGCGACGTCTTCGACAACACCGGCGGCTCCGACGGCCCGCACAGCGCTTGCGTCGCGGCGTCGTGCACCTACGGCGACTACCTCGACGGCGGCGCCGGCAACGACGTCATCGCCGGCGACAACGCGAACATCCTGCGGACCGGCAGCACGGTCAGCGCCCGCTTCCGCGTCCTCACCGGCACCAGCATCCTCAACACGGCCAGCGGCGCGAGCAACATCGCCGGCAGCAACGTCGACGGCACGACCGTGCCGTGCGCCTGGGTTGACGGCACCGGACTGACCCAGCTGACCTGCCGGGCCGACAGCTACGGCTACCAGGCCGACCCGAACGGCGTGTCCGTCCGCTACATCACCCTGTTCGACCAGAGCTTCACCCCGCCGGCCGGGACGTACTCCGACTCGAACATCGCCGGTGGCGCCGGCAACGACGTGCTGTTCGGCCAGCTCGGCAACGACTGGATCCAGGGCGACGGCTCGGTCATCACCGACACCGGTCAGGTGAGCATCGACGTCCAGACCCGGGACACCGTCACCGACCCACGCCAGTCGGTGGAGAACTACGCCGGCCCCGGCACCGACGGCGCCGACTACATCGAGGGCAACGGCGGCAACGACGTGCTCTACGGCAACCTGGGCCAGGACGACCTCGTCGGCGGCAGCTCGAACATGTTCGGCCTGATCACCCGCGACCAGCGCCCGGACGGCTCCGACACCATCTACGGCGGCGCCGGCACCCGCACCGGCATCAACAACCCGGGCGACCTCTCCGCGCAGGGCCACGCCGCCGACGCCGACGTCATCATGGGCGACAACGGCGACATCTACCAGCTCGTCGGGGCCAACGGCAGCCCGCTCGTCGACGCTAACGGCCAACAGAAGCAGGCCCTGGCCTTCCTGCGCTTCAACTACGACAACTACAGCCCCATCGCCTCGATCATCCCCCGGTCCTACAGCTACCTCGACTACACGGTGGGCATCCAGGGCGCGTCCGACATCGGCGGGGCCGACCTGATCCACGGGGAGGGCGGCGACGACGTCATCCTCGGCGAGACCGGCTCGGACGTGCTGTTCGGCGACGGCCAGAACGACACGATCATCGGCGGCACCGGCAACGACCGCATCTACGGCGGCGCCGGGGACGACGCCATCCTCGGCGACGACGGCTACTACAAGACCAGCCGCAACGGGCTCACCGAACCCCTGTGGGACCTCACCACGCCCAACGCGACCAACGTGCTGCAGGCCATCCCCGGCCCCTACACCCAGGCGACGACCTTCCAGGCCGGCGACCTGTACAACGAGGCGCGCCTGCTCGGCTACACCGCCGACCCGACGGTTGCGGGTGCGGCGAGCTACGCCGACATCATCTACGGCGGCCTGGGCAACGACTGGATCCACGGCGGCGGCGGCGACGACGCCATCTCCGGGGCCGAGGCGCTGCCGTTCTACTACAGCGACATCGCCCAGGCCTCCATCCTGGCCCAGTGGGGCATCGACCCAACCAACCCGCTGCTCTACAACCCGAGCACCACGAAGTTCGCCGACTACAACGCGGCCGACCCGTGGTCGAAGATCTACGACTGCACCAGCGGCCAGAAGGACATCGGGCTGACCGGCACGTGCGCCAGCGGGCAGAAGGTCGACTTCTTCCTCAACTTCACCCCGTACCTGCTCGACCCCAACGGGATGCCGGTCCATGACGCCGCCGGCAACGCCATCAAGAGCAACGACGGCTGCGACATCATCTACGGCGACAATGGCAACGACTGGCTCGTCGGCGGCACCGACACCAACTGGCTGTTCGGCGGCTTCGGCGACGACCTGCTCCAGTCGTCGCAGAACCTCGAGACCGACGGCGAGCACAACAGGACGCCGGAGGCCGCGACCTGGTCGGACCCGACGTTCGCCTACGGCGGCGCCGGACGCGACGTGCTGATCGCCGACAGCGGCCGAGCCCGGATGTTCGACTGGACCGGCGAGTTCAACAGCTTCGTCGTTCCGTTCAGCCCCTTCGGGTCGCCGGTCGTCAACCGCACCTTCAGCCCGGCGGTCCGCGCCTTCATCCGCGCCCTCGCCGATGCCGGCGGCGAGGACCCGACCTTCGTGCCGAACAGCCCGCTCGACGAGCTGGCCCTGTCCACCCCGCAGGACTCGTTCTGGCACTCCCAGCACGGCGCCCCGCGCGACCCCCAGCCCGGCAACGTGCCCGGCGTGCAGATCGACTACCGCGGCCTGGTCGACCTCGGCGCCGGCTGCCCCTGCAACCCCGGCGACGTCATCGTGGTCAAGGGTGCGGTCAACGCCGCCGACCCCCTGCACCCGACCGCGGCCGAGGACGCCGAGGTCCCGCCCGGGGCCGTGCTGGCCGTCTCGGCGGCGCTGCGGCTGACCTACCTGGTCACCAACCCGGGCCTGGTCGCCCTGAAGATCACCTCGATCGTCGACGACAACGGGACACCGACCACCGCCGACGACGTCACCCCCGTCTACGTCTCGGGGGACACCAACGGCAACGGTCTGCTCGACCCGGGCGAGACCTGGCTCTACACCGCCGTCGGCGTTAGCGGCGCACCCCAGACCGTCACCGCCGGCGGCCACCTGGACACGGTCACCGTGCAGGGCTACGACGCCGCGACCAGCGTGCTCGTCGGCTCCGCCGACCCAACCAGCTGGACCGGCACCCTGCCGCTGCTCCAGATCGGCAAGGACATCAACGCGGTCGACCCGCTGCACCCGACCGTCACCGAGCAGGCCGACACCACCGCGACCGCCCCGCACCTCGCCGCCGGGTCGCCGGTCGTGTTCACCTACCGGGTGTCGACGACGTCGACGACCCCGCTGACCGTCGGCCAGCTCACCGACGACAACGGGACGCCGGGCAACCCGGCCGATGACTGGCACCCGCTGCCGGTGCTCACCACCTACCTCGGCCAGCAGTACAACGTCGGGGACACCAACCACGACGGGCTGCTCGGGGCCGGCGAGGTCTGGCTCTACACCTCAGCCGGTGTCTCGGGCATCTCGACCGCGGCGCAGTCCGGGTGGTACAGCAACATCGGCACCGTCTCGGCCGTCACCGCGGACGGCCACTCGTACATGGCGAGTAACCCCGCCTCCTACGACGGCACCACCCCCACCGGCGCCGGGGCGCACGTAACGCTGCACACGGCGGTGAACGCGCTGAACCCGAGCACGCCCACGACCTCCGAGGACGCGAACACCCCACCCGGTGCCTACCTCACCACCGGTACGGCCGTCATCTACACCTACCTCGTCGTCAACGACGGACTCGTGTCCCTCACGTCGGTCTCGGTCAGTGACGTCACCAACGGGTTCACCCCGAAGCCGGTGCTCGGCGCCGGCGGGTTCAACGTCGGCGACACCAACACCAACAACCTCCTCGACCCGGGCGAGACCTGGCTGTTCACGTCGACCGGGGTGACGGCGCTCACCGCCGGTAGCGGGCTGCACCCCGACACGTCGTCGGTCACCGCGACGCCGGTGCCCGCCTCCCAGACACCCGTCGGCTCGACCGATCCGACCTACTACACCGGCGTGGTCGCCGCGATCGAGGTCCAGAAGGCCGTCAACGCTGCCAACCCGACCTCACCGACGCCGGCCGAGGACGCGAACAACCCGGCCACCCCGTACTACGTGAGCGTCGGCGCGCCGGTGGTGTTCACCTACCTGGTCAGCGCCCCGACCGGGCTCGTGGTCCCGGGCTCGTCGATCGTCATCACCGACGACAACGGGACGCCGGGCACGACCGCCGACGACTTCCACCCGACCTACGTCAGCGGCGACACCAACAGCAACGGCAGCATCGACAACGGCGAGGTCTGGCTGTACACCTCGCCGGTCGGCCCGGCTCTGCCCGGCGTGTACTGCAACACGGTGTCGGTCATGGCGACCGTGAGCGGGGTCGGGCAGCGGGGGCAGGACCTCGCCTGCTACCGGGGCGTCACGGTCGCGGTCCAGATCAAGAAGGCCACCAACGCCGTCGATCCGCTGCACCCGACCGTGCTCGAAGAGGGCGACAACACCACCAACCAGCTCGTCCTGGCCGCCGGCACCCCCGTGACCTGGACGTACCGGGTCACGAACCCCGGAACCACGGCGGTCCTCATCACCGGCATCACCGACAGCAGGTCCTTCACCCCGACGCCGGTGCTCGGCGCCGACGCCGTGCACAACGTCGGCGACACCAACAGCAACGGTCTGCTCGACCCCGGCGAGGTGTGGATGTACACCTCCGCCGGTGTCGCGACCTACACCGTCGTGGCCGGCCAGTTCACGTCCTCGGCCACCGTGACCGCGGTCGAACCACACCTCGGCACGGCCGCGACGGCCTCCGACGTCAGCGACCACCTGGGTGCTGTCCACCAGGTCACCCCGGCAGTGACGATCGTCAAGGCGATCAACGCCCTCGACCCGCTGCACCCGACCACCGTCGAGGACGCGAACACGCAGCCGGCGAAGGAGCTGCTGATCGGCCAGCAGATCGTCTGGACCTACACCGTCACCAACACCGGAAACGCCCCCGTCACCATCACCGCCCTGGTGGACGACAACGGCACCCCGGCCAGCCCGGGTGACGACTTCACCCCGACGCCGGTGCTCGGCGCCGACGCCGTGCACAACGTCGGTGACACCAACCACAACGGCCTGCTCGATGTCGGTGAGACCTGGCTGTTCCGGGCCACCGGGACCGTCGGCGCCGGCTCGTACGTCAACACCGCCCGGGTCACCGTCGTCGAGCCCACGACCGGCCAGATCGCCGACGCCAGTGACATCGCCGGCTACTACGGCCTGGCGGCTGCGCAGGGCCTCAGCCCGGGCTACTGGAAGAACCACCCCACCGCCTGGCCGACCGCCGCCGGCACCCCGATCTTCTCCACCACCCAGCTCGTGTCGACCATCTTCGGCCCGCTTCCGGCGCCACAGGCCTCAGAGACCCTCCTCGAGGCGATCGGCACCGGCGGCGGCGGCATCAACGCGCTCCTGCGACAGGCGATCTCGGCGTTGCTCAACACCACTAGCGTGCTCATCGACTACCCGTTGACGGCGAGCGCCCTCATCGCGGCCGTCAACGCCGCACTGGCCAGCGGTGACCCGACCCAGATCGACAACCTGCAGACCACGCTGGCCGGCTGGAACAACCTCGGCGCCAGCCTGACCCCGCCGGCCAGCGCGCTCCCCATGTCAGCATCGCCGGGGCAAGCACAGCCAAGAGCGAAGCCGGGAAGACCGCGGTGAACCCGACCTCCGCCCCGGCCGGGGGACCGTTGTAGGAACGGTCTCTCTTGCCTGACGCGCGGGCCCGTAGGGCCGGCGGCAAGGTGCCGTGAGATGACCAGGACACGCAACGATGTGGCGAGGAAGAACGCAGGCGATCAGTCGGCAGAAGCGCGGGCTGCGGTGGAGCTGGTGCGGCCGGCCAAGGAGCGAGGTCTGTCCATGACCGGCCCGGACGGGGTTGCGGAAGGAGCTCACCCTGAGCGTGCTCGAGACGGCGCCGAACGATGAGGTGACTGAGCACTTGGGGCAGGAGAAGAGCCGGGTGCCACCGGGTCAGGTATCGACCATCAAGCGGAACAGGGCGGGCCCGCAACGGCTGGAGACCTTCGCGGGAGGCACCCCGGGGCGTCCTCGTCAGTGCAGCTCGCCGTAGATGCGCCGCTCACGGCCGGTTGTGAACACCGCGCAGGCCCGACGGGGCCTGGCAGCGGCTGGGGCGCCTGCGGGCTGACCCCCATCAGACGTGCCGCTCGCGACCGGGTGGGGACCGCGGCGTGGTCTGGTCCGGATGCGCGAGGACCCCGGAGGTATTGGCTTCCGGGGTCCTCGAGCACGAGCAGCTGGGTGATCAAGCGTGCAGGTGGGCATCTTGTGGGTGACCTCGGCGTCGTGCGGGGTTCTGTCTTCCCGTCGCGCAGGCCCACGGCGGCGGTCTGGCCAGGCGCGCAAGGCGTGGGTGCCGGACTGCTCGTGCTGGGAACCTCGGCCGGGGGGAGGGACCTTCGCTTCCGGTCCAGCCGTGGCCTGTCGGGGCTCCGTGACAACAGTTCTGCGCTGTGACCCAGGTCACGACAAGGGTGGTCGTGGTGACCGGTGACCACGTGTTGCTGGGGCAGTCACGGTTTACCCGAGGTCGGGGCCGGATGCGTCATGACGTGCGATGCCGTGCCCCTGGGTGACGGGTCCGGAGGTGTCGGTGGGGTTGGGGTCTGCCGCGGTGGGGTCGGTGGGGGAGTCGACCTGGTCGGGGTGCAGCGAGGTCAGGGCGACCTGGATGACCCCACCGGCGAGGTCGGTGAGGATCGCGGTGCCAGCAATGATGGAGTGAACCAACCATGGTCGTTGTTCGCGGCTGCGCAGGACGGTGGTGCCGGGGAGGGGGAGGTGGCCCTCGACCTCGGTGGTGTGGACCACGGTGAGGGCGGTGCTGTCGGCGGCCGCGGCCCCGACCGCGGCCGTCAGCGTCGGCGTCATCGGTGACGGCCAACGTCACCAGCACGGTCAACAGCCGCTCGCCAGGTTTCACGGCTGCAGTGTCCTCCGCGTGCGAGCGACCAAGGCGGCGAACCCGGGCGGAGCTGCCAGCTGGGCGCCGCCGCTGTCCACCGACGCGCATTGCCTGAGTCCGGGGCCGAACTGGAGAACCCGACAGTCGGGCCGGGCTGGTGCACTTTCGCTGGGTTGCGGAACGCGGTGAGGGCTCCCGTGCGCTCCGAGCGGATGGCGCGACGCCCGAACCCGCTGTCGAGACTGGTGTCGCCGCCAGCACTCGGTGCTAGCCGGCGGGACGCGCGAGCAAGCAGTGCCACAGACGAGCGGTTGTGAAACACCCCGCGAGCCCCAACGGCACCCCTCGTGTCGCCGACCCGGTGGCCCGCGGCGGCTACGCCGCTCAGGGCTGGTTCTGGCCTACGCCCCACCCGAAACGGTGCTCGCGGCGGGGTGGGGAGGGATGGGTGCAGAACTGGTGCCCGAAACCCCTGTGTCGTAGATCCGTCCGGCGTTGAGTTGTGGAACTGTGTGTCCTCGTGGGTGAGCTGTTGGGGTACGCGAGGGTCTCGACCCTCGAGCAGGACGCTGCGTTGCAGCACGACGCTCTGAGCGCCGCGGGGTGCTTCCGGTCGTGGACCGACACCGCGTCGGGGTCGCTGACCGACCGGCCCGAGTTCGGGTCGGTGATGGACGCGCTGCGCCCGGGGGACACCCTGGTGGTGTGGCGGCTGGACCGCCTGGGTCGGTCGTTGCCGCACCTGATCGAGACCGTCCGGGGTCTGGCGGAGCGGGGGATCGGGTTCCGGTCGCTGCAGGAGGCCATCGACACCACCACCCCGGGGGGCCGGTTGGTGTTCCACATCTTCGGCTCGCTCGCGGAGTTCGAGCGTGACCTCATCCGGGAACGCACCATGGCCGGGCTCGCCGCCGCGCGCCGTCGGGGCCGGGTTGGGGGCCGGCCCACGGTGATGACCGCGGCGAAGACGAAGCAGGCCCAGCGGATGGTCACCGCCGGTACCCCGCTGACCGAGGTCGCCGACGTCCTCGGGGTCAGCCGCACCACCCTCTACCGCCACCTCAAGACCCAACCCGCCATGACGCCGGCGGCGGCGGCCGCACCGACGCCAGTGGTTGCGGTGCCGCCCGTTGCTGCCGGCGCGGGGCGGTCGTCGCGGGCGTGTCCGTCGTGTGGGCTCGAGCCGAGCACCCGGGCGGAGGCTGCACAGCTGCGCGCCGATCTCGCGGTGCGGTGGCTGCACCCGGACCCCACCACCCCGGGTGCGGTGGTCGAAGCCCGGCACTGCCGGTCGTGTCACCCGAGAGGCCAGGTGGTGGACGTTGAGTGCACCCGGTGCGGGGACGGCCCGATCGTGACCGGGGTTCTCGCCGAGGACAGCACACCGGGGTCGGTGGCCTACCCGGCCCGCCGTTGGCTGGTGGCCGCCGGGTGGAGCACTGCCCTTGAGCTGGTGTGTCCCGAGCACTGACCCCCCACGGCGAGATCGTCCGGTGTGGTGTCAGCGTGCGTGGGCGGCGAAGCGAGGGGTTCCCGCTCGGTGGAGCTGGTCGAGGACGTCGGCGCGGGTGACAGCCGGGTTGTGTCGGGCTTCGACGATGTCGAGCAGGACCTGCTCGGCGAGCAGTGGTTCGAGGTCGAACTGGTCGAGGAGAAAGTCGTCGGGGTGGGTGGCGACGAGGTTGAACCGGGCCAGGGTCTGCTCGGGGAAGTCGCGCAGGTTCGCGGTCACGATGGCGTCGGCGCCGCCGACGATTGCGGCGGCCAGGACGTGGCGGTCGTCGGGGTCGGGCAGGGTGAGGCTGCTGACGATCTCGTCCCACCCGGTGACCGTGGCGTCGGGGAAGAACCGGTCCATCGCGGCGACGCGGTCGTGCAACGCGTCGGCCGCGATTGCGGGGTGCAGGTGGATGAGGGTGCGCTTGGTCTCGGCGAGGATGCTGGGTGACCACAGCGGCCGGTAGAGCCCGGCCTCGGCCAGGCGCAGCAGCATGTCGGTGAGGGTGTACGGGACGAGGACGTTGGCGTCGAGCAGCGCGGTGTAGCGCACGCCGGGGCTCAGCCCCGGACCCGTCGCTGGGGGGCGGGTGTGTCGCTGATCCCGAGCTCGTCGGCTTCTCGGGTCAGGTTGTCCAGGACCGCGCGGCGGGTGTGTCGCTGGCGTTGCTGGTAGTCCAGGACATCGGTCAGGCGCACACGGCGGTGACGTCCCGGCTGGGTGTAGGGGACCTCCCCTCGCTCGAGGATGGCTACCAGGGTGGGGCGGCTGATCCCGAGCAGGTCCGCCGCCTGCTGGGTGGACAGCACCTGCTCGTGGGGTGCGATGGTGATGGCGCGTCCTTCGGCCATGGCCTTGGTGACGTCGAGCAGGACCGTGTAGATCTCCGCCGGCAGCGCGACCCGGTGCCCACTGGGTGCCTCCAGCACTGCGGTCGTGGACCCCTCCTGCAGCTGGGCGAGCAGCGCCTCAACCTGGGTGTGGTCCTGTGGCGGCAAGGTGGTGCGTGGTTCGAGCTCGGCGATGCTCATACCCCGAGAATGGCACAAGACGAAAGAAACGCAACAGGGTGGGGGTGGATGCCGCCCACAGAGTCAGTGGCACCAACGTGCCTGCGCTACAGAGATCCCGGGTGCGAGTCGCGAGGAGGAACCCTGTTGGCCGCGGGGTGGAGCATCGCCCCGGAGCTGGTCTGCCGTGGGCACTGACGGGGCTGGTGAGAGCGCTACAGACTGCTACCCACAGCAGGACCGGAACCGACGGGGTGGTGGGGTTCATGGTGGCCGCGTGGGGCGCTCACTCCACGACCATCGTGAAGCGCTCAACGAAGAACATGGCTCAGTGGACGGGCGGGGCAGGGTGCGTCAGGGTGCTGGCGGGTGTGGGGGCGCTGGCGGGTGTGGGGGTGTTGACGAGCTGGTGCAAGGACTGACGCGACACCTCCTCGAGCTCGACGGGGTCCACGATGCGGGTGACACCGTGTAGCCGTAGCCGGTGTTGCACGACGACGGCCGCGATCGTGGGCAGGCTCAGCTTGTCCCCGAACTCGCTGAACAGGGCTTCGGCGACGTCGGCGCATCCGCGTTCGGCCATCGTGTGGTGCTCCCTAGGTAGAGGGCGTTCCTGGTGGGTGGGTGCAGAGCAGTCAGGGGGTGGTGTTGGGGGCGTAGTACTCGACGACCTCGTCGCGCAGGGGCCCGGTGACGGGCTGCTCGGTGCTCACGGTGCGGACGGCGAGCCGGATATGTTCGACGGGGACGATCTCGGTGGTGATCACCGGGCGCTCGGCGTGCAGGACGATCTCGGTGCCGGCGTCGACGTGGGTGCCGTCCGGGGACCCCAGCGGGGGGAACGGGTCCTGCGTTGGGTCCACGGGCACGCCATCGTGGACGGCCTCGCGGTCGAGGACGTACTCCTCGTGCCGCAGGGTGACGGTGATGGTGCGCTGCTCGGTGACCACGACCTTGCGCAGCCGGGCCCGACCGGTCACGACCGTCTCGGTGCCCACCCGCAGCTGCTCCTCCGACCGGGTCAGCACGACCTCGTCCGAGCTGCCCGACCGCTGAACGTCGTCGTCCTGCCTCGTGGGGAGGTCGGGTGCTGCTGGGAGGTCCAGGGCGGGGCATCCGTGGGCGGGGGTGGCGGGGTCTGGTGCGGGGGAGTGGTCGGGGTTGCTCACCGCCCGGTCCGACGACCGAGGGTGGTGGTCAGGCCACGGACGATCTGGGTGGGGCGCTGCTGCTCACCCTGCTGGGCGCCGAGGACGACGATCGCTGCGGTGAGCACGGGGGTCACCCACTGCAGGACCTTCAGCTGCTTCTGCGCGGCGGCCACGTCGGGTGGGGTGGTCGCGGAGGGCTCGGTCGCGCCGGTGACGTGGTGGCCGTCGCCCTGCGCGGTCTTCGCGCCGAGGATGCCGCTGTAGGCGGTGGTGCCCAGGGCGAGCCCGGTGACGACCAGCTTGGTGACGGTGTTGGCGCGGACCCCGGCCTGGTGGGCGGCCCGGCCCCGGTTCGCCAGCAGGAGGCCGGTGCCGCCGAGCAGGTGTGCGCCGATGGCCGCGGCGTTGACCGGGGCCCACTTCGCCCAGCCGGCGGCGGCGACCTTGGCCCGGTCGGTGGGGTCGGCCACGGCCGCGGCGGCCCCGTTGACTCCGAGTGCACCCATGAGGGAGCCCCCGAACCAGGCGGCGGCACCGAGGTCGTGCATCGAGCGGATCAGGGTGTTGCGGGGGGACATGGCGGTTCCTTCCGAGCAGGGGTGGGGTCCTGGGGGTGGGCCGTGGACGTCGGAGGTCGGAGGTGGGGCCGACGGGCAGGTGCGGGGTGCCTGGTCGGCCCCCGCACCTGCCCGTGCGTGTGGTGGAGCGGGTGGGTCAGAGGCCGAGCTTGGAGCCGATGCCGCCACCGGCGCCGCCGAGGAGGTCGGCGGGGTTGACCCCGAGCTTCTCGAGCAGGTTCTTGTGCTCGTCGTTGTCGGTGTCGACGGTGTCGGGCAGCTCGTTCTGGGCCTGGTCGGCCTTCTCGCCGCCGACCTTGGAGCGGATGAGCTCGATGACCTTGTCCTTGGGGATGTTCACGGTGTGGTCCCTTCGATGTTCAGCTCGCACGGCGACGCGCGAGCTGGGGTCCGCCTGCCCGGGTGGGTAGGGGGGTGTGTTCGGGGGGCTCGGCGGCGGCAGGGTCGACCTCACGGTGATGGCGCGGTGCGAGGGGGGCCGAGCACGCCGGCGTTGTGCGGCCGCGTGGGCCACGAGGGGGTCAGCGCTGGCTGTCGCGGTGACCGGTGGTGTGGTCGTCGAGCTCGACCTGCTCCTTGCGGACGGAGTCGGTGACGGTCTCCTGCCCGGTGACGGTCTCGGTCCCGACCTTGATGCGCTCGACCGGGACGGTCTCCTTCTCCACGACGGGCCGCTCGGCGTGCAGGGTGACCTCGTGCTGCTCCTCGGTGATGTCCGCCCCGTTCAGGGCGTCACCGCGGGTGGCCTCGGTGATGGGCTCCCGCTCGATGGTGACCTCCTCGTGGGACACCGGGACGGTGACGGTCTGCTGCTCGGTCACGACGTGCTTGCGCAGCCGCGCCCGCCCAGCCTCCTCGGTGCGGGTGCCGACGTTGAGCTGCTCCTCCGACCGGGTCATGGCCTGGTCGGTGTTCGGGCCCGACGTGTCGTGGCCCTGGGTGTCTGTGCGGTCGGTGCGGGTGTCGGTGCCGCCGACAGGACCTGCGGTGGCGTCGGCCTGGGCGTCGACCATGCCGTGGCTGTTCGGGTCGGTGTGGCCGCTGCCGGTGTCGGTGGCCTGGTCGCGGCCGCCCGACATCCCGTAGTAGGTGTAGAGCTCGTCCTCCTCGGCGGGGGACAGCTCACCGTCGGCGTCGACGCGGGGGGCGTCCTTGATCTTGTCCTTGTCGAAGGGGACGTGGACGTCCCCGCCCTGCACGGTGGCCCTGGCCAGCGGGACGAAGGAGGCCTTGCCGCCGAACAGGCCGGTCTTGACGGTGACCCACTCGGGCTCACCGGACTCGTTGTCGAGGTAGACCTGGCCGACGGAGCCGACCTTGTCGCCAGCGGTGTCGTAGACGTGGCCAGCGGCGATGGTGTCGATCTCGTTGACGCTGATCATGGATCTGTCTCCTTCGTGAGGTGACACGGTGGGTGTGCGGTGCTGTGCGGGCGGGGCTCCGGTGGGGTCGCCTGCTGTCAGGGTCCGGTCCTGCGACCGGCGGGGGTCCTCAGTTGCGGTGGGCGCCGGGGAACGTCTCGGTCGGGGTGTCGTCGGCGTACCGGTCCTGGGCCTGGTTGCGGGCCTTCTGGGCCTGCTCGGTCACCGAGGGGGCGTTGGCGGCGTGCTCCTTGATGCGGGGAGCCTCGGACTCGGCCTTGCTCAGGTAGCCCTCCCACCGCGACGCCATGGGCTTGATCAGCCCACCACCGACACCGACGACGAGGATCCCGCCGATCGTGGCCAGGACCGTGATGAGGATCGGGGTGGTGACGGTGGTGGCCACGTTGATCTGGTTGAGGGCGGCGATGATGCCGAAGCCGAGGATGAACACCCCGGCGATGGTGCCCAGGGTCTTGCCGTAGGAGAGGCCACCGAGGGTGTTGGCGATCAGCTCACGGACGGCGGCGGCGATCGCGGAGGCCACCACGATGATGATGATCGCGACGATGAGCTTGGGCAGGAACGCGATGATGCTCGCGAGCAGCTGGGTGATGGGGTTGGCCGGGAAGACGCCGAAGGCGAGCTGCAGGACGAACAGCAGCAACGCGTAGTAGATGATCTTGGCGACGACGTCGGAGGCGTCGTACTTGCTGTTGGCCAGGGCCTTCTTGACCCCGCCCCGCTCGACGGCCTTGTCGAAGCCGACCCGCTCCAGGATCGCCGACAGGGCCTTGCCGATGGCCTTCGCGATGAGGATGCCGACGACCAGGATGACCAGGAACAGGACGAGCTTGGGAACGAACTGGGCGATCGTGCTCAGCCCGTTGTCCAATGCGTTGCGCATCAGAGTTTTCTCCTTCGTGTGGGTCTGGGATGGGAGGTGGACCTTCGAGGTGGGGGTGCCCGCCGTTGGACGCCCACCGCTGGCTGCGGGCAGTGTCGTTCTGCCGGGGACGGTGACCGTTCCGGCGGAGCTGGGGTGCTGCTCGAGGCCTCTGGGGGTCGGGAAGCCCAGGTCGGTTGTCAGCGTTTGCGACGGTGTCCGGGTGGTCGCGGGAGCCACGGCGGGGGTCCGTCACAGGTGAACAGAACCGGGGCCGACGTCCGTGGCGCGCGCTCTGTTTGGACGCACCACCTCAAGATCCTTACGAGGCAAGACTGAACCACACCGCGGGTTGGTGGTGCACAACGAAGCAGGCCCCCGGTGCCGGTTCTCGGCGGTCCCAGGGGCCTGAAGGTCAACCAATTCTGGTGTGGATCTACACGCGCACAACGCGTTCAAGGCGGGTCAGAAGATTTTCCAAGGATTCCTCGAACTCGTCGGCGGTGTGGTCCTGGGCGAGCTCGGGCTCCAGACGTTGCAGGTGGGGGTAGCCGTGGAGGTCAGCCCGGTCGGCGGTGCCGGGGTCGGGCTCCCCCACCGGTCCGATGTCCACCCCGTGGGCGCTGACCTCGAGCAGGAGGTGGCCGAGCAGGAAGCTGGAGAACGCCCGGTAGGCGGCGACGGACTCGCCGTCGTCGAAGCCGCAGTCGCTGAGCACGGTCAGGAACGACTCCATCCACCGCAACGACCGCAGCGGCGGCTTCACCCACGGTGCGGCCGAGGGCCGGGTGCAGACCAGGGGGAACACCTCCGGGTGGGCCAGGGCGATGCGCCGCACCCCGTGGGCCAGGCGCTGGATGTAGGCCTGCCACCCGTCGGGGGCATCCATGTGCACGTCGGGGTCCCCGTAGAGCTCGTCGACGACGCTCTCCACGATCCCGTCCAGCAGGTTTTCCCGACTCGGCACGTAGTGGTACAGCGACATCGCCTCCACCCCCAGACGCTGACCGAGAGCGCGCATCGTCAACGCCCGCAGGCCCTGCTCATCGATCAGCTCCACCGCCGCACCCAGGACGCGACGCCGGTCCAGCTGACCCCGCCCCACCCCGGGCTGCGCTGCGGCGGTCGTCGCCGCAGCCCCACCCCGGCCCTGCGGACTGTCCGGGTCGATGCTCATCGCGTCCTCCTGATGGGTTCGATGTCGATCACCCGCAGCGTGCGGACCTGCCGGGTGCTCGTGGCGGGGGTGGCGGCGGGTGGGGCTCGCTTGCTCCTGCAGCGTGCATACCCCTGCTACCGGGCGGTGGCCAACCGCAGCGGGGGGCACCGGGACACCTCACACCGATCCGCCCCCCGCGCGACGGTGTGTCACCCTTCCCGAGTGTTGGTGCTCAGCGGTGTCCTGTTCCCCATCCTGGGCATGACCGGGCTCCTGCTGATGGACCGGGTGGAGTCCCGCCTCCACCGGCCCACGACGACCCGGCCGGGACCCGCCGGTGAGGTCACGGTGCCCGGTGCAGCGGTGAGTCCGACCCAGCCCTGAGTCCGACCCAGCCCTGAGTCCGACCCAGCCCTGAGTCCGGCCCGAGCTCATCCAGGCCCCTGAGCGCGGAACACAGCTAGGGAGCCTGGTCCGGCTCCGCTACCGGTGTTGGGTGCCGTGGGCGGGGTGGGGCCCTGGGTTGTCGAGGTCCTCGGAGTAGGGCACGGGGTGGTTGTGGCCGCGGCCGGTGAAGTCGTCGTTGAGGGCCTGGGCGAGGACGTCGTGCTCGTAGTCGGACACCGTGCGTTCCCCGCGGAGGACTTCGGTGAGCTCGGCGGGGCTCATGGTGCCGCCCAGGGCGGTGTAGTCGACCCACAGGGTTTGCAGGTCAAGCCCGGACATGGCCAGCCCGGCACGAAGGACGGCCGCTGAGGCGGTGAGGTCGCTGGTGGTGTCGCCGTTGGGGCGGAGGGGACCGGTGGACACGGCAGCCATCGTCGCCACCTCAGGGGCGGGCGTGCAACTCGAACGGGCCCCAGCCGGTCGTGGTTCACCCACCGGGGGGGTCTTTGGGGTTAGGCCTGTCCGGTGTGGGCGGTGATGAAGGCTCGGGCGACGGTGTTCAGCTTGGTGTTGGTGTTCTGGGACTCGGTGCGCAGCATGGTGAAGGCGGTGTCGCTGTCGCAGTGGTGGAGGGCCATGAGGATGCCTTTGGCCTGCTCGATGGGGGCCCGGGTGGCCATGGCTTCCTGCAGCTGCCTGGTGTGAGTCGCGGCGGCGGTGAGCAGGCGATAGTCGGTGATGGCGCGGGTGGCGTGCTCGACGAGGAGCAGCAGCAGAGGGTCGTCGTCGGGGCCGAACCCGTCGGGGCTGTCGCTGTAGAGGTTCAGCGCCCCGAGGGCGGTGCTCCCGGTGCCGAGGGGGGCGGCGAGGAACGAGCGGACCCCGGCGTGTTCGGAGTCGGCGGTGAACTGGGGCCACCGGGCTCGGCTTGTGGCGACGTCGACGCGGACGAGGTCGCCGCTGCGCATGGCGTGCAGGCACGGTCCGTCCCCGGCGGCGTACTGCGACTGGTCGATGACCAGGGTGCGCTTGTCGGTGTGGGCGATGGTGACCGGGGCACCGGTGTCGGTGTGCCCGGTGATCCCGGCGTGGTCGGCCCCGCCGATGGTGCGGGTGGCCAGGCCTGCGCACCGGTCGAGGTACTCCACGAGCTCGTCCTCGTCGTGCGGGGTCCACGCGAGGTTCGCGACGATGTCGGCGACCTCGTGGGGGTTCTTGCTGACCGCGTCGTGGATGGTGCCGCTCTGCACGGGTGCGGGCGCAGCAGAGCTGGGGTGAACCAGGGGGCTGGGGTCCATGGATCGAGAAGATAAGCCGTACGTCGTACGTGCGCCACCGGTGTTGTCGGGGTGAGTACCGCCGGGCAAGGGGGCCGCCCAACGCGCACCTCGCTGCAGACGCCACGGACCGGCTGGTCGCCGCCGGCTGGGCCACTGCCCCGAGCTGGTCTGCCCCGAGCACTGACCGGTACGGGTGGTTGCGCAACAGCCTGTTGCGCACACGGCGCCGACCAGGGTGGTGGGGGTGGCAAGGGAGGATGAGGTGGTGACCGAGCCTGTGGTGCCCGAGGTCGGGCGGGTGCCTGTCGGGTATGGCGAGCTGCTGGAGCTGGTGAAGGGCGAGGTGCAGGCGGCCCGGGTGCAGGCGGCCCGGGTGGTGAACACCGAGCTTGTCGTCCTGTACTGGCGGATCGGCACCCTGATCCGGCAGCGGAGGGCCGAGCAGGGGTGGGGCACCAAGGTCGTCGAGCGGCTGGCGGCGGACCTGCGGTCGGAGTTCCCCGGCATGCGCGGGTTCTCCCCCCGCAACCTCGTCTACATGCAGACCTTCGCCGGTGCGGTCGAAGGGCCAGTTGCGCAACAGGCTGTTGCGCAACTGCCGTGGGGTCACGTCACGGTGCTGCTGGACAAGCTCGACGACCCGGGGGAGCGGGACTTCTACGCCTCCCGGGCGGCGTCATACGGGTGGTCGCGGGCGGTGCTGACCCACCACATCACCACTGGTTTGCACCGGCGGTCGGGGGAGGTGGTGACGAACTTCTCGGCCACCCTGGGTGCGGAGTCGGGCCTGGTCACCGAGATCGTGCAGGACCCCTACAACTTGGACTTCCTCGCGTTGGAGCCTGGGTTCACCGAGCGGCACCTCGAGGACGCTCTGGTGGCTAGGTTGACGCACTTCCTGGCCGAACTCGGGGAGGGGTTCGCGTTCGTGGGCCGGCAGTACCGGCTCACCGTCGACGGGGAGGACTTCTTCGCCGACCTGCTGTTCTTCCACCTCGGGCTACGCCGCTACATCGTCTTCGAGCTCAAGGTCGGAGCAGCGGCACCCGCCCATCTGGGGCAGCTGAGCTTCTACGTCAACGTCGTCGACGACCTGATGCGCCGCCCGGAGCACGACGACGGCCCCACCATCGGGATCCTGCTGGCCGCGACCCGCAACGACGTCGTCGTCGAGTACGCCCTGCGCGGGTTCGACACCCCGCTCGCTGTCAGCACGTACCGGACGACCGCGGCCCTACCCGATGAGGTTCGGGCTGCTCTGCCGTCGGTGGAGGATCTCACCGACGTCGTCCGCCACGCCCGCGACGAACCCCCCGCGTCCAGCTAGGACACGAGCGCGCGACGCCCGTTGCGCAACTCGACGTCGCCGCCACCCTCACCGGGCCCACCTCCAGGCCGACTTGTGCGAGGGGCCGGCCTGCGAGGGAGGGTCGTGGGGGCGCCTCCCTCGGTGTGTCTCAGTTCCCTGGAAGTGAGACATCCCGGGCAACACCGCACGACGCCCCGTCACCGGTCAACCCTGCGGACAGGGCTTACGGGGACCGGGGTCACTCATGACCCTCTGAGCTGCCGCGGTCCCGGTTCGGATTCCTTCACTGCGACGGTTGCCGCGGCCCAGCTCCCGACCCGCGGCATACCCGGCCCACGAAGTCGGACCTACAGAGCATCGGTCCGGCCTCCTAGGGGGCAGGCTTTGCGGCTTCGATCCTGGTGTCAACGGGATCCGTGTGACAGGGTTACGCTTTCCGTCATACGCCACCACGGAAGGAAGTCGCCATGGCAGTCCTGAACATCCGAGTCGACGACCGGGTACGCGACCAGCTGAAGGAGCTGGCCGACGGCCACGGCGTGACAACCAGCGAGTACGTCCGCGATTTGCTCATGGAGGCACTCGTGCCCGTCTTCGAACGCGAGGTGGAGCACGGCGACGAGCCCCCGGCCGAGACCATGCGGATCGTCGACCGACAGGTGCTCTCTCTGCTGCACCGAATCCTGGGCCGTGTGCTGCCGGAGGAGACCAACGACGTCGACGGAGACCTGGAGTACCAACTGATGCGGGCGAAAATCCTCGAGGAAGGCTACGCAGGCGAGTACTGGTACGAGACCGCGGGCTTCAGGACGGAGTTGTCCAAGCGCGACTGCAGCCGGGTATTGGACATCCTGCAGATGTTCCGCATCACTACCTACAGCATCAGCCACCTGGAGAGCGAGGGGACGCCCGTCGCCGAGAAGCTGGCCCACCAGCTTGAGTTTCGGGGCTTCGACCACAACGACGCGCTCGAGGGGCACATGGCGGGCTACGTCGGATTCCTGATGCGCGACGGCGAGCGCTGGACCGAACTGCAGCCCCACCTCGAGCGAAACGACGGCGGCAACTCGCACATGCCCATGCTCGACACCTACCTGCGGATGCTCTCCGAGTTCCGCCGCATCATGGATGGCCGCGAGCGGGGAGTTAGCCGCCTCGACTATCTCTTGTCGCTCGGGGAGCTGGAGCGGATCGCAGATGCGCGGGTCCACCCCTCCCACCGGACCTCGAAGAGCTGACCGAGTGGAGGGGTGCCTGGGGTCGCAAGGCCGCAGCCTGCTCCGCCGCTCAGTCGCCAGCTGCCTCGTCCGCTCCAAACGCCACGGCCTCGTCGCGCATGCCCTCCAGAATCTCGAGATTGCGCAGAACGATGTCGGGTTTGTAGGTATGGGTTGGCTTCAGCCGAGACATCCGCTCGAGCACCTCCTCGTCGGTCAGGTGGTCCAGCCACGCCGCGATCTGCTCGGCACTCAGGGAGCCGTCCATCTGGCCGAGCGTGTCGACGATGTCGATCCGGACCGACGCCGCGCCCAGGCGCTGCTTGTGCCGGTCGGATGCCGACATGGTCGACCCCGCCGAGATCGCGCGGCGCTCGTCGACGTGCCCGACAGCAATGTCGTAGCGCGTCGGCAGTTCGGGCCTGGGCGGCTCCAAGCCAGTGACGAGGCGCGGCACTGCCTGGGTGCGGACCCAATGGGAGATCTCCTCGAGCTCCTGCATGAGCACCGGCCACGTGTCCGTGCCGGGCCGGTTGATGCCGATCGTCGGAAAGAGCGCGACCGGCACACGCGTGCCGAACGGGGTCTCCGCGATTACGTCCCCCACCCGCAGCGGCACCTCGGGCCGCGGCGGGAGGCTGCGGACCGAGCGCGGCATCTGGTCCTCCTTGTACATGGCAGCGATACGGACCGCCGTGACCGCTGGAGTCCGGTGCTTCGCATGGTTCGTGTGGAGGACGAGGCGAGCCAACGGGTGGTTCTCAGCGTCCTTCCGGTTAAAGGGCTGCAGCCCCTCAATTCGCTTCACCAGGTCGCTGCCGGGATGCAGCGAGGCGGGCCCGTTCTTCACGCGGCCCTTCGCCCAGGACTCGAAGTCCTCGGCCTTGCGGGACGCCGGGATCTCGACCACGCGCGCGGCCTTCTCGTCCAGGGTTCCGTCGCGGAACTCGACCTCCGCGAACAGAGCGTGCTCAAGCGCCGCTCGGAGCGCGACTAGCGCATCGGCGACGAGCAGCGGGACCTTCCGCGGGATCGGGGCCACATGCGTCACTACGGTCCGCGTGTTGGGGAAGGCGAGCTGCTCCTCGAGCTCAAAGGTTCCATCGGGCCGCGTCTGGTAGGCGAAAAGCACGTCGGCGACCTGGCCGACCAGCTCATCCACGTGCGACAGGGTCGCGGCCACACCGAGCTGGTGGTCGGGCAACCAGTGGTGCACCGAGTCCTTCACGACGGAATCCTAGGCGACGTGCGCATGTGGCGCCGAGGTCGCCGGAGGACCCTCAAAGTGGCCGACTCGACCCTGTCGGACCCGTTCCCTGCTGCCAGGCGCGCCGGTAACCGGCACCGACATCGTTTGACCGCAGACATTGGGTGCGTCGTTCCGCCGCCATCGACGCGCTCCCATCGACCGATCGGTAGCCGGGACGGTGACGCGGCCTTGTCGGGGCGGCGATGACACGTCGGTTTCAGCCGGTGACCCGTCGTACGCCCTGGCCGCGTTGCTCGAGGGCAGCTAGTCGGGCCCCGATCGCTGTCGCTGTCGGGCCTTTCGCTCTGCGGGGGTCGGGTGGGAGCTGGCCGCGCCGGAGAACCCGGTCAGCGTCGTGTAGGTGTCGAGCGTCGCCAAGGAGTCGGTGGCGGCCACGTCGGTGGCGTAGTCGTCGGTGGCGTGTTCGTACCGGCGGTGGTGGCCTCTGATGAGGAGCTGCCCGAGGAGAAGACTCAGGATCGTCGAGCCGGCCAGCAGCGTCCCGCACACCAGGGTGGTGAGGAAGACGGTGCCGTGGTCCCGGGCCATCGACGTACCAACGAGCACCACAGCGACGGCGGCAACGACGAAGGGCGCGACCGCGGCGCGTAGGGAGTCGGCGCGGTGGTGGTGGTTGAGGTGCCGATGCCCGAGCTCGTGGAGCGGCACACCGTGGGCGACCGCCGACGTCGGGTCGTGGTGTGCGGCGAACACCGTGCCGATGTGGATGGTGTCGGTGGGGGTTACCACGCGCAGCTCGCCGAGCCCTTCTCCCACGTGACGTTCCGTATGGGGGTCGGCTGACCGACCTCGACCCGGGCGGCCTGCACCGCCTCACCCCATGGTCTGAGGCCGACGTCCATGTGTCCTACTGGTGGTCGTCGGTGGTGTGGTGCTGGGGCCCGGTGGGTGCTTCCGCGTCACCGGGTGCTCCGCGCTTGCGCCGCGGCCCCGCGGGAACGACGAGCCCGGCGTTGCGTAGCTCGGCCGCGGTCCACCCCCCGGCGAGGGCGTCGACGTGCGCAGCGCGAGCCGCCTCAGCGGCAATCTCCTGAGCAGCCTTGGCGGTGGCGACGGCGGCACCGGCGCGGCGGTGGGCGTCGATGGCGTCGCCGAGAGTGGTGACGAGTGCGATGCGCGCCTGAAGCATCGTCTTCGCCGCGGCGGCAGCGGCAGCCTTGCCGGTGGTGGGCTGTTCGGTTTGGGTCATGTGGTCCCCCGCTGGTGTGTGGAACGGCAAACCGTGGCCCGCCGTCCTCCCCGTATGAAGCCGATCCTGAGCAGACGAGCCCGGGTCCAGGGTGGCCCGCAGGGTCATTGCGCAGCGACGCCGTAGGCGCCCTTGATGCGGGCTCGTCTGTGCGGACTCTACCGGCGCGGGGAGGTCGTCGTGCGAAGACGAGCACCCTCGTACTTACCACTGGCCTAGTGCGCCATGCTGCGCCGCCGGGGGCATCATATCACGGAGCAAGATGTCACAACAGACCTCCTAACGTCGGCGTGGCCCTGGCCTGGGGCCTGGGGGTGGGTCACACTGTGTGTGAACGCTGCGCTAGGCCGACGGACGAACCACCCCGGCTGAGCGGTGACACGAGGGTGGGGCCGGGCAGTGCCGAACGAGACGGGGGACCGTGATGGTGACCAGGGCGGGGTTGCGGCGGCGGCGCGCTGAAGGTGGCCGCTCCCACCGGGTGTTGGTGCGGTTCACCGATGAGGAGCTGGCGTGGGTGACGGCGCGGGCGGAGGGTGCCCGGCGCACGGTCCCGGCGCTGCTGGCCGACCTGGCGTTGACCCCGGCCCAGGGGCCGGTGTTGGACCCGGCGACGGCGAGGCATCTGGTGATGGAGGTGTTCGCGGTGCGGCGGGGGTTGGAGAAGGTGGGGCGCAACGTCAACGACATCGCCCGCTTCGCCCTGGGCACCGGGGAGGTTCGGGGCAACGCGGCGGCGGTGCTGGCGGCCCTGGGGCCGGCCCTGGACCGCCTGGATGCGTTCACCGCCGAGGTGGGTCGGCACTTCCCTGGGCAGGAGCTGCCCCGGTGATCGCGGGGGTCTGCCG